>JAODMX010000159.1 GCA_025464735.1 Frondihabitans sp.
GCTGATATCCGCGACGAAGTCCTCACCCGAATGCGGGCGCTCACCGACCTCGCCGAAAAAGAGAGTGTCGTCCTCCTCCACGAGAACGAGAAGGAGATCTACGGCGACATCCCGTCGCGCGTGCTCGACATCGTCGAGAGCGTCGGATCCTCGTCTCTCCGCCTGGCCTGGGACAACGCCAACTTCGTCCAATGCGGCGTGAAGCCGTTCACCGAAGGCTGGTGCGTGCTGCACGAGTACGTCGACTACCTGCAGGTGAAAGACGCCGTCGCTCACACCGGTCAGGTCGTCCCGGCCGGCGAGGGTGACGGGGAACTGCTCGAAACCGTCACCGCTCTGCGCGACTCCGGCTACGCCGGATTCGCCTCTCTCGAACCCCACCTCGCCGACACCAACAGCCTCGGCGGATTCTCGGGGCCGGCCGAGTTCGGCCGCGCTGCCCGCGCCTTCGCCCGCCTCACCGACCGAATCGGAGTCACAACCGCATGAGCACCGCCACCCTCAAAGCAGCCGTCGTCGGGTGCGGCGTCATCGGACGCCACCACGCCCGGGTCATCCTCGGCCACAACGACCTCGAGGTCGCAGCC
This sequence comes from Frondihabitans sp., assembly GCA_025464735.1. The sequence continues at coordinate 588 of JAODMX010000159.1, forward strand.
GCCGTCGACGCCGTCCTTCCCGCGGCCACAGCCCTGGCCGACGAGGTCGAGGCTTCGGGGGCCACACGGCCCCTCGTCACGGAGACCCTCGAAGACGCCCTCGCGAACGCCGAGATCGACGTCGTCGTGATCTGCTCCCCCAGCGGCCTCCACGTGCAACTCGCCGAGACGGCCATCTCGGCAGGCCGCCACGTGGTGATCGAGAAGCCGCTCGACGTCAGCGTCGCACGCGCCCGCCGCATCTCGGAGCTCGCCGCGGGCGCCGCCGATCGCGGCCTCACGGTGTCGGTGATCAGTCAGCACCGCTTCGATCCCGCCAACCGCGTTGTCGCCGAGGCCGCCCACGACGGGAATTTCGGCCGCATCACCTCCGGCGTCGCCTCGGTGGCCTGGTGGCGCAGCCAGGGCTACTACGACTCGGGAGACTGGCGCGGCACCTGGGCTCTCGACGGCGGCGGCGCCCTGATGAATCAGGGAGTCCACACGGTCGACCTCCTCGTCTGGATGCTCGGCCGCCCCGTCGAGATCAGCGCGCAAACGGCCCTGCTCGCCCACGAGAAGATCGAGGTTGAAGACGTCGCGGTCGCGACCGTCCGATTCGAGTCGGGCGCGCTGGCCGTCATCCACGCCACGACGGCCGCTTACCCGGGGTTGAGCGCCCGGATCCAGGTGCACGGTTCCCACGGATCCGGCATCGTCGACGACGACCGCCTGGAGTACTTCCACTTGGCCGCGCCCGATGCCGAGACCGGTCTGCAGGCTGCTCTCGACACCGCCAACCAGGCCGCGTCGCTCGTTCCGCCCGAGCATCTGGTCGGCGGCCCGGAAGAACCCGACCACTTCCTTCGCGGACACGCGCGGCAGTACGACGACATCGTGAAGGCGATCCGCACCGGCTCGGCGCCCGGCGTCACGGTGGACGACGCCCTGTTGTCGCTGGCGACGGTGAAGGCGATCTACGTCTCGGCCACGCTGGGGCGTCCCGTCCAAGTCGACGACGTGCTGACCGGGATCCTCGATGACCAAGACGTCACTGTGGGGGTGCGCTCGTGAAGTTCTCCGTCTTCACCGCGTCGACGCCCGAGTGGGAACCCCGCGAGGCTGCAAAGATCCTGGCCGCCCAGGGGTGGGACGGCGTCGAGTGGCGCCTCCTCGACCAACCGTCTGCCGAGACTCCGGGCTTCTGGGCCGGCAACAAAGCAAGCTGGCCTCTCGCCACGCTGGAGCAGGACGTCGAGACCATCGCCTCCGTGACACGCTCGGCAGGCCTCGAATTCTCGGGAATCGGCGCCTATGCCCCGGCCTCGAACCACGCCGACGTCGATCGCGTGCTTGCCGCGACGGCCGCTCTCGGCGCCCGCCAGGCCCGGGTGGCGATGCCGAGCAGCACCGGAGGCGAGCCCTACCCCGTCGTCTTCGACCGGACCCGTGCTGACCTCGAGTGGATCGTCGACCGCGCCAAGGAGCACGGCGTGAAGGCTCTGATCGAGCTGCACCACGAGACGATCACCCCGTCGGCATCGGCTGCCCGCCGACTTCTGGAGGGCCTCGACCCCACCCACATCGGGGCGATCCACGACCTCGGCAACCTCGTGATCGAGGGCCGCGAGAACCACACGGCCGCTTTCGAGATTCTTGGCGCCTACCTGGCGCACGTCCACGTCAAGAACGCCCGCTGGGTCACCGATGGCTCGCGCCGGGAGGACGGCTCGGTGATCTGGGCTCACGAGTGGGCGCCGCTGCGCGACGGACAGGCCGATGTCGCGCGCTACCTGGCGGACCTCGCCCGACACGGGTACGACGGATGGGTGACCATCGAAGACTTCTCCACCGAACTGCCGCTCGAAGAGCGCACTCGCGACAACCTCGCCTACCTGCACCAGCTCGTGGGTGCCGATGCCTGACGCCCCCTCGAACGCACCGCGAATGAGTCTCAACGCACTCACGCCGGAGGCCGACGCCGTTCGCGACGCGCGTCGCCCCGGAGTCGTGCATCTCGGGTTGGGTGCCTTCCATCGCTCGCACCAGGCGTGGTTCACCCAGCGGATCGCTCCCGACCGGGATCCCTGGGGAATCATCGCGTTCACCGGCAGACGGCCCGATGCTGCGACCGCTCTCGCCGAACAGAACTGCGTGTACACGGTGATCGAGCGCTCTGCCGACGGCGACACGGCTTCCCTGATCGATGCCGTGATCGAGGCCCACGATGGCGCCGACGCCCTGCGCTGGCGGGAAGCCGTCTCGGACGACCGCGTCGCCGTGATCACGCTCACCGTCACCGAGGCCGCCTACCTCCGCACCCGCGACGGCGTCGTCGATCTGCACACCAGTGCGGTTGCGTCCGACGTGGCGCGTCTCCGCGAGGGAGCCGCTGACGCGTGCACGACCGTGCCGGGCCGCCTGGTGGATGGCCTCCGGGCCCGTCGTGACACCGGGTCGGGCCCAGTTGCCGTGCTGTGCTGCGACAACCTGACGGACAACGGCGCTGTCGTCCGCGGGGTCGTCACGTCGCTCGCCTCGGCTGTCGACGACGAACTCGCCGCCTGGATCACCGACAACGTCTCGTTCGTGTCGTCCATGGTCGACCGCATCACGCCCGCAACCACCGACGACGACCGCGCCACCGCCCTGACGCTCACCGGCTACGACGACCACGCCGTCGTCGTCGCCGAACCGTTTGCCGAGTGGGTCGTCAGCGGCGCCTTCCCGGCGGGGCGACCCGCGTGGGAGACCGCCGGAGTCCGATTCGTCGACGACCTCGAGCCCTACGAGCAGCGGAAGCTGTGGTTACTCAATGCCGGGCACTCCCTGCTCGCTTACCTCGGCCTGCTGTTCGGCCACGAGACCGTCGACGAAGCCATGGCCGACCCGCGATGTGCCGAGCCGCTGGAAGCCCTCTGGGACGAAGCTGCCGCAGTGCTGCCGCTGCCTGCCGCCGAGATCGGCGACGCGTGCGCGTCGCTCCGCGACCGATTCCGGAACCCCCGGATCCGGCATCGGCTGCGCCAAATCGCCGCCGACGGCTCCGTGAAACTCCCCGTCCGGGTAGTCGACCCCGTGCGCCTCCACCTTGCCGCGGGCGAACCGATCGGTGACGGCGCAGCGACCGCGCTGGCCGCCTGGTGGCTGCACCTGACCGAGCAGCCTTCGCTCGTGAACGACGAGGGTGCGACGGCCCTCGGGGCGTCCTGCAGCGTCGACGACGTGCTGCGGGTTCTCGCGCCAGACCTCGCCGGGCGACCGACGCTGGGCGCTGCCGTCTCGGCGGCGGCAGACAGGGTCCTTGACCTCCTTTCCCCTTCCACCATGAACACAGCCATCGCACCAACAGGAGCAACCGCATGATCATCGACAAGGCCGAAGTCATCGTGACCAGCCCCGACCGCAACTTCGTCACCCTCAAGCTGACGACCGACGACGGGCTCACCGGTCTCGGCGACGCCACCCTCAACGGGCGCGAACTAGCGGTGGTCGCCTACCTCACCGAGCACGTGGTGCCGCTGCTCATCGGGCGTGATGCGCACCGGATCGAAGACACCTGGCAGTTCCTCTACCGGAGCGCCTACTGGCGCCGCGGCCCGGTGACGATGGCCGCGATCGCGGCGGTCGACGTGGCCCTCTGGGACATCAAGGCGAAAGCCGCCGGAATGCCGCTCTACCAGCTGCTCGGCGGCGCGTCGCGGACCGGGTTGCTCACCTACGGGCACGCCTCGGGCAAGGACCTGCCCGAGCTGTTCGACAGCGTGCGCGCGCACCTCGCGCAGGGCTACAAGGCGGTCCGGATCCAGACCGGCGTACCCGGCCTCAAATCGATCTACGGCATCGCCTCCAACGCCACCTTCGAGCACAACAAGGGCGTCCGCTACGACCACGAACCGGCCCAGCGCGGGGCGCTGCCGAACGAAGAAGACTGGGACACCCGCTCCTACCTCCGCCACGTGCCCACCGTCTTCGAAGCGGTCCGCAACGAGTTCGGCCCGGCGCTTCCGCTCCTTCACGACGGGCACCACCGGATGACCCCGATCCAGGCGGCGACCCTCGGCAAGTCGCTCGAACCCTACGACCTGTTCTGGCTGGAAGACGTCACCCCCGCGGAGAGTCAGGAGGCGCTGCGCCTCGTCCGCCAGCACACGACG
>JAODMX010000194.1 GCA_025464735.1 Frondihabitans sp.
GTTCGTCACGGTGGCGCCCGTTGCGTCTTGAGACGATTCGGTGATCATGCTCTGCTTCGTCACGAACGCCGTCAGCGCGGCGACGTCGGATTTCGGGAGGTCGGGGTCGTAGGTGATCCAGACGGCTCCGTGCTCGAGGTTGTGCACCGCCCGCTCAGTCGGGACCGGTTTCGTGTAGACACCCGCGTTCATCCACACGCCGTTGTGGGGCCCTCCGACCGGAGGCAGGATGGTGTAGTCGACCGGGCCCGTGACGTGGTCATGCTGGAGCGCGCCGGGATGCGAGGCGCCGTCTCCTGGCCACCCCTCGGTGTCCCACGCGAGCACACCGGAGATCCCCGACGTGTTTTTCACCGACGTGACGCTCGCCTGCTGCGTCGTCGTATCACCGCTCGGAGCCGCGGGAATGATCTGCGCCGCGGCAGCCGGAGACGCACTCGGGGTGGGTTTCCCCGAGTCGTGCGAACCGAATCCGGTGAAGGCGATCACCACGATCGCGGCGATGGCGAGGACGCCGCCCCCGATGATGAAGCTCAGCCGTCGCGTCTGCTGCGCGGCCTCCCGTCGCCTGAGTTCAGCGATCTTCTCTCGTTGCCGAGCGGCTCTCTCCTGTTTCGACACCACGCCATGACGCTATTGGGTCGACCTGAGAGGTCCTAACCGGCGCGATTTCTTGACAGAATCGGGATCATGGCGAACATTTCTGATGGCGTGACCGGGCCGACCCGCGACGACGCGCACTGGCTCGAGCAGGCAGTCCAGCTCGCGGTTGCGAACGTCGCCGAAGGCGGCGGCCCGTTCGGGGCCCTCATCGTCCGCGACGGTGTCGTCCTCGCCACCGGCCAGAACCGCGTCACCCGCGATCTCGACCCGACCGCCCATGCCGAGATCGTCGCGATCCGAGCGGCATGCCAGGCGGTTGGCGACTTCTCCCTCACCGGGAGCGTGCTCTACACGTCGTGCGAACCGTGTCCGCTCTGCCTGTCCGCCTCGCTCTGGGCCCGCCTCGACCGGGTCGTCTTCGCCGCCGACCGGCACGACGCCGCACGTGGCGGCTTCGACGATCTCGAGTTCTACGAGCTCTTCGCCCGCGACCGCTCGGAGTGGGATCTCGTGATCGACGCCGTGCGACCCGCCAACGCGTCGGCGCCGTTCGACACCTGGCTCGCCACCACCGCGCGCACTGACTACTAGCGTCGCGGGCCACCGGCGCCAGGCGAGACTCCACAAAGGGCGGCCGGTCGCGAAAGTGAGCAGCGTGTCTTGGACTCTCGCGACCGGCGGCGGGGGAGGAAGCTAGGCTGCCGAAAACACTAGCTAGGAGTCGCAATGTTCGAGACCAGCACGTTCGGCCGCACGGGATTCGAGGTCACCAAGCTGTGCGTGGGCACGTCATCGTGGGGTACACCGCGTAGTGGCGAGAGCACGATCGACTCCGACACCCGGGTGGCGGAGATGGCTGCGGCCTTCGCCACGGGCACCCTGCCGCTGAACTTCCTCGACACGTCGAACATCTACGGTGATTCACGCAGCGAAGCGCTCATCGGTGGAGCCCTAGCGGCGGCCAACGGCCTCGCCGACGGTCTCGTGATCCAGACGAAGCTCGATCGCGACGTTCTCTCGAATGACTTCAGTGGCGACAGGATGTGGCGCTCCCTCGAGGAGTCACTCGAACGACTCGGCGTCGACCACCTGCAGGTGCTCCATCTCCACGACCCCGAGAACATCGGCTTCGAAGCGGCGATGGCGCCCGGCGGGCCGGTGGAAGCGCTCGTCGCCATGAAGGAGCAGGGAATCGTCTCCGCCATCGGGATCTCCGGTGGTCCGGTGTCGATGCTGCAGCAATTCGTCGAGACGGATCACTTCGACGCCCTCGTGACGCACAATCGCTTCACTCTCGTCGACCGCTCTGCCGGCCCGCTCTTCGACGCGGCGACCTCCCGCGGCGTCGGCATCACGAACGCGGCCCCGTGGGGCGCAGGAGTACTCACCGGCGATCCCCGCTTCGCCGACAGCTACGGCTACCGCCCGATCACCCCGGAGGTCCGCGCCTCGGTCGCTGCAATGCGAGACCTCTGCGACGACGCCGGCGTCACGCTGTCTGCGGCGGCGCTCCAGTTCAGCCTCCGTGACCCCCGCGTGCACTCGACGATCGTCGGCGTCTCGACCCTCGGGCGCCTCAAGACGGCTCTCGCAGAGGCGACCGTCAGCATCCCCACCGGCCTCTGGGCCGACCTCGACGCCGTCGCGCCGCAGGGGTTCGCGCTCGACGCGTGACGACCGACCCCGACTCGGCACAATAGAAGCATGAACAGCAAGAACTTCGACGAGCTCGTAGCCGAGGCGGATGCCGTGTCAGTCGACGGGTGGGACTTCTCGTGGCTCGACGGGCGTGCCACCGAAGCGCGACCGTCGTGGGGGTACGCCCAGGCGCTCGGCTCTCGCCTGGCAGGCGCGACCGCTTCGCTCGACATTCAGACCGGCGGGGGCGAGGTGCTCGCCTCGGCTCCTTCGATTCCGTTGCTTGCCGTGGCGACCGAGTCCTGGCCGCCCAATGTGACGAAGGCCACGCGCCTCCTGCATCCGCGAGGGGTTGTCGTTGTCGCCGACCCGGACGAACCGCCGCTGCCATTCGCCGCCGACGCGTTCGACCTGGTCACCAGCCGGCACCCGGTCACGGTCTGGTGGGACGAGATCGCGCGAGTCCTCGCGCCCGGCGGCTCGTACTTCGCCCAGCACGTCGGGCCGCACTCCGTGTTCGAGCTGGTCGAGTACTTCCTCGGCCCACAGCCGGAAGCGGTGCGGCGCGGTCGCCACCCCGATGACGATATCGCGGCGGCCACGACTGCCGGGCTGGAGATCGCGGATCTCCGCTATGAGGAGACGCGGGTCGAGTTCTTCGATATCGGCGCGGTCGTGTACTTCCTCCGCAAGGTGATCTGGATGGTGCCCGGCTTCACGGTGGCGGAGTATCTCCCCCGCCTGCGCGAGCTGCACGATCTGATCGAGCGCGAAGGACCCTTCGTGGCGTACTCCACGCGATTCCTCATCGAGGCGCGCAATCCGCTCGGCGCCTGAGGATCGACGGCTGAAGATCAACGCCCGAGGTCAGGCGAGCGAGCCGGCGATCCGCACGAGTGCCAGGTCGCTGCCGCGCGGGCCGACTAGGCACAGGCCGACGGGACCACCCGAGACCGTCATGAGCGGCGCGGAGACGGCCGGATAGCCACCGATGCCGGCAATGCAGGTCAGACCAAGGGTCTGCGAGCGGACGACGTCCACCTCGGCGGGCGACGCGCCAAGGGCTGGCGCGGCCGACGAGGTGCTGGGAACCAGCAGGATCCGGTCGTCCAGCATGCGATCGAGGTGCTGCCTCTGCATGGCGAGCTCTGTTCGCGCTTCCCGCTCCTGCTCGGGGGTGACGCTGCGTCCGAATTCGAATCGCGACGATACGTCGGCCGCGAGGACACCGGAGTGACGCTCGATCCATTCGCCGTGGGAGCGCCAGGCCTCGGCGGCCTGGATCACGCGGAAGAGCTCGTAGAGGTGGGCGATGTCGCCGAGCGCGACCTCGTCGGGTCGGCTCACCCGCCCCGCAGCCGCAAGGCCATCGACGGTGGCCAAAAACGCCTCGTGGACCTCCGGCGACACGGACGCCGTCAGCTGCGGATCGACGACGAAGACGGGGGAGAGCTCGCGCTGGAACACCGACGAGGTGCTCGACACCCCGGAGAGGGTCGCGTCCGCGGCACGTTCCAGCAGGTCGGGGTCACGCGTCAGCCATCCGACGGCGTCGAAGGTCGGCGCGAGCGGAAGCAGGTCAGTCCGGCGAACCACGCCATGCGACGTTCGCAGCCCCCAGAGGCCCTGGTACGACGCGGGCACCCGGATCGAGCCGCCCGTGTCGGTGCCGAGACCGATCGTGGCCTGACCGAGAGCGACGGCGGCCGCCGGTCCGCTCGTCGATCCACCCGAGATTGCCCCGGGCACTGCGCTGTTCGGTGGGGTGCCGTACGAGCCGTTGCGCCCCGCGATGCTGTACGCGAACTCGTCCGTCTGCGCGATGCCGAGCACGGACGCTCCGGCGTCGAGCAGCGCCTGGACGGCGGGGGAGTGGAATGGCTGGACTTCGGCGTCGGCGAGATACGCAGGCACACCGCCGCCGATGGCGTAGCCGGCAACCGCGAACAGGTCTTTCACCGCCACGGTTTCGCCCGCGAGCGAGCCGCCGTCTGTGGAGGATGCGACCAGCGGGGCCCCGACGACCCGCCAGATCCTGGTGTCGAAGACGGGTGACGGAGCCTGCACCTGGGCGACCTGGATCCGCCACACACCGTCGTCACCGAGATGCCAGAGCTGCGTCACGACGCCGCGACCGCCGGCCGCGGGCGCGTTGACCGACAGCACCAGAGCGTTCGAGGGGTCGATCACTCGGACGTGGCACTGCTCGATCCGGCGGACCGGTACCTGCGACCGCCGACCCCGGAAGGCGGTGATCGCGTCGTGACCTCTGAGGAGGCCGTTCGCGTCGGCCCGGAGACTGAGGTCACCTTCTTCGAACGCGTCGCTGAGGGCCGCCTGGTCGCCTCGAGCCAGCGCCTCCTCGTAGCGATCGAAGGCCTCGAGGAGTCCGTCCGGCACGGCCCCTGCGCTTGTCGTCGGTTCAGTCATCGGAATCACCCTAGCCGGGAGCTCTGGCTGGGGGATCATGATGGAGACGCCGAGTGTTGGCTGGGCAGGCCGCCCACTACAGCTTCCTCTTGGGCGAGCCTCCCTACCGTCGAGTGTGAGTGTTTCCGCGTCGCCCCGCTCTTCGGCTCCCCGCATCTTCGTGGTGCTCGGTTCGTTCGCCGGTCTCTCGATCGTCGCCGGAGTTCTCGTCGCTGTCATGGCACTGCCTCTGACCGTTGTCGGTTCGAACACGGTGACCACCGGGGTCGACGCGTTCAACGATCTGCCGAGCTACCTCAACATCACGCCGCCGGCCCAGGCCACGCGGTTGTATGCGAAAGACGGCACGCAGGAGGTCCAGATCGCGAGTTTCTATGCCGAAAATCGCATAGATGTCGCCTCGAGCGCGATCGCGAGCACGGCCAAGCAGGCAGCCGTTGCCGCGGAGGATCCGAACTTCTACAGCGAAGGCGCCGTCGACGTTTCCGGGACGATCCGAGGCATCCTCTCGACCACGCTCGGTTCGACCGTCGAGGGCGGTTCGTCCATCACACAGCAGTACGTGAAGAACGTCTTGGTCGAGCGCTGCGAGACCGAGAACACCACGACTGCCGCGGCCAACAAGTGCTACGAGACGGTCACGGCGGTCACCCCGCAACGCAAGCTCGCCGAACTCCGCTATGCCATCAGTGTCGAGAAGAAGTACTCGAAGGATCAGATCCTTCGCGGGTACCTCAACATCGTCGGCTTCGGCGGCAACGTGTACGGCATCCAGTCCGCGGCGCAGTACTACTTCGGCGTCAACGCCTCCCAGCTGACCCTGCCCGAGTCGGCCACCTTGATCGCCATCGTGAACAACCCCTCCAACCTTCGGATCGACGAACCCTCCAACGCCTCCAATGGCTCGGCGAACCACTACGCGCTCACCCTGACGAGGCGGAACTATGTGCTCCAGCGCATGGAAGTGCACGGCGACATCACGAAGGCAGAGCTGACCGCCGCCGAGGCAACACCGATCACTCCGAAGATCACGCAGACCACGAACGGGTGCACGGCGGCGGCGGCCTTCGACGCGGCCTACTTCTGTCAGTACGTCGAAGATGTCGTGCTCAACAGCACGGCCTTCGGCGCGACCAAGGACGACCGCCTCGCCACGCTGACCGAGGGTGGCCTCAAGATCGACACCACGCTCAACCTCGCACTGCAGCAGACAGCGCAGAACTCTCTCAGTGCCTACATGCCGACGACTGTCGCGGGGTTGAACGTCGGCGCCTCCAACGTGTCGGTCGAGCCCGGCACGGGTCGCATCGTCACGATGGTGCAGAACACGACCTTCAACGAGACGAGCTCCGCAGCTGCGGGGGAGACCTCTATCAACTACAACGCGGATCAGGCCTACGGCGGGTCGACGGGCTTCCAAACCGGATCCTCGTTCAAGGCGTTCACCCTCGCCGCCTGGCTTGAGGCAGGGCACTCGCTGTCCGAAACCGTCAACACGACCCAGCACGACTTCCCCACGTCCGAGTTCACGAACTCGTGCGAGAACATCAACGGCCCCGACTGGGAAGTCTCGAACGCGGATTCCGCCGCCTCCGAGCTGTCGGTGCTGCAGGCGACCGCTCAGTCCGTGAACACCGCCTTCGCCCGAATGGGCACTGAGCTCGACCTCTGCAACATCTTGAATGCCGCCACGGGAATGGACATCCACACGGCCGCGACCAACGGCACGCTGACCAGCGTTCCGTCGATGATCCTCGGCGTCAACGCGATCGCGCCGCTGGCAATGGCCACCGCCTACGCCGGGATCGCGGACGGCGGGCTCGTGTGCACGCCGGTCGCGATCGACAGCATCACCTCGTCGACCGGCCAGGCGGTGACGCCGCCCGCCACGAGCTGCACGCAGGGTATGCCGGCCGACATCGCCGCGGGCGTCACCTACGCCCTCCAGACCGTGCTCCAGTCCGGCGGAACCGGCGCCCTTGCCAACCCCGACGATGGCGTCCCGATGCTCGCGAAAACCGGAACCACCGACAACGCCGAGCAGAACTGGCTGATCACCTCGACCACCAAAATCGCCAACGCCACGTGGGTCGGCAACGTCTCAGGCTCGACCGATTTCTACGACACCTACATCAACGGCGT
>JAODMX010000200.1 GCA_025464735.1 Frondihabitans sp.
CTTCGGTGTTGGCAGCACAATCGTGCACGTCCCGCCTAGAACCCCCGCAACTTGTGGTGCTAGCGAAGGTTGTGTAGCTTGTGACGCCGTCCTGAATATGTACACCGCTCCCGATCGTGGTGGACTATTGCTCTTGTCCAATGACGGTCGGCTGGAGGGCGCGTGCGACGAGGTTCCGCGACACGAAATCGGCTTGGGCTTGCTCGCCAGCTGCTGATCTTTCAGCTCAGCCTGCTCGCGATCGTGCTGATTGCCGTCACCGCCATTTCCCTCGGGCAGACCAAGAGCGCGTTCATGAATGGACAGCAGAGGCGGATGCTCGCGGTTGCCGAGTACTCGGCGGCGCACCCTCTCCTGAGAAGCATGTTGTCCGACCGGACATCGGCCAGTGCACCCCCGGATACACTGGCCTCCCGGGTCGAATCTCTTCGCACGACGACCGGGGTCGACCAGCTGATCGTGGCGGACGCCGCGAACCGCGTCATCGCGTCGCCAGCCGATCCGCGCCTGCTGCGGAGCACTCTCACGCTTCACGATGGCCGGCTCAATTCGAACGGCGCATGGTCTGGCGCGGCCACGATTGGCTCGATCGACCATGTCGTCGCCCAGGTTCCGGTGCTGGACGACGAGGGCACAGTGATAGCCACAGCCGTCGCCGCCCGTAAGGCTCCTACGCTCTCCGAACTCTTCGCGGGCGCCATGCCGGACCTGTTGACCTACCTCGGCGTCGCCAGTGTCCTCGGCGTCACCGGTTCCTGGTGGCTAGCCGCCAGGGTGAAGCGCCAGACACTGGGACTGGAGCCCGATCAGATAGCGAGGCTCGTCGAGCACAGGGAGGCCATGCTCCACGGCATCCGCGAAGGCGTCGTCGCGGTCGACGCGGACGGCATGATCACCCTCGCCAACGACAGCGCTCGCCAGCTTCTCGGGCTGCCGAATGATGCGGAGGGCCGCAGGATCGATCAAGTCGGTCTCGACACCGCCGCCGTGAGGGCGTTGCGATCGCACGGCGAGCACGACCGCGACACTGCCCTCGTCAACGCAGGAGTTCTCCTCGTTCTCAACCAGACGACGATCCGCCTCCCGCGTTCGAAGCCGGAGGTGGTGACCACCCTGAGGGACAGAACCGAGCTCGTGACCCTGCAGCACGATCTGGGCAGCAGCATGCAGACGATGGGTACCCTTCGTGCGCAGACTCATGAATTCGCCAATCAGCTTCACACGCTCTCGATGCTGATGCAGCTCGGCGACATCGCGGCAGCGGTCGACTACATCGACTCGGTCTCTCGCGATCGATCCGAACTCGACGGCACCGTGCTCACTCGAATAAGCGAGCCTGCGGTCGCCGCACTGCTTATTGCCAAGACGTCTCTCGCGCGAGAACGCGGGGCGGAACTCACCCTCTCCGACGAATCCGTCCTCCCCCGGCTCGACGAACTGCTGTCAACGGATCTCGTGACGGTGCTCGGCAATCTCATCGACAACGGGCTTGATGCCGTCAAAGGCGCCGTCGTCCGGCGGGTCGAGGCCGACATCCGTGTGGTCGTCGACTCCGATGCCGCCGCGGAGATTCGCGTCACCGTGCACGACTCTGGTCCGGGGGTCGACGTCGCCCTTACCGACAGCGTCTTCGAGATGGGTGTGACCTCCAAATCCCCCTCCTCCGATGGAAAGGCGCACGGCTTCGGACTCGCCATCGTGCAGCTCGTCGCGACCAGGCGGGGCGGCCTGGTGACGTACCACAGGGACACCGGAACGGTCTTCGAGGTGGTACTTCCGATGCCCGTAGGGGTGCCGGGGGGAGCGATGACGCGAGCCGATCCACCAGACGGGTCGGCCGATGCGTGACGTGGTGATCGTCGACGACGATTTCATGGTCGCGCGAGCTCACGAACGTGTCGTCTCCCAGATGCCAGGCTTCCGCGTGGTGGGCGTGGCTCATTCCGGCGCGGAGGCGCTCGAGCTGATCGCCTCCTGCCGGCCGCATCTGGTTCTGTTGGACATGTATCTGCCCGACATGTCCGGTCTCGACGTGATTCGAGACGCGCGAAAGGCGGAACACGGCATCGATTTTCTTGTTCTCAGCGCCGCCAGGGAAGCCGACATGGTGATCGCCGCGCTTCAGGGTGGCGTCGTCAGCTACCTGCTCAAACCGTTCAAGATCGCCGAGCTGCAGGGACGCCTTTCGGCCTACGCAGCAAGAGTCCGGGTGCTCAACCGCCCGGGTGCGCTGCGACAGAGCGATCTCGACCAGGCGCTTGGTGCTCCATCGGCACTACGCCGCGCCACCACCGCGGTGCCGAAGGGCTTGAGCAGGGAGACCGCGGCCCTCGTGGAGAACGAATTAAAGCGATCAGAGCCGGACATCGCGGCGTCGGAATGCGCGGAAAATCTCGGCCTGTCGAGGGTTGTCGCACGCAAGTATCTCGAATTTTTCGTCACTCTCGGCTCGGCCACCGTGAGTCTGCGGTACGGCAAGACGGGACGCCCGCAGCGCCGATACTCCTGGCTTTCGACAGAAGATGCACAGGACTGGGCGGGTTCTACCGAACCTATCTCGCCCGGCCGATGACCGTCATCAGTGCGGCTCAGCGGCCGTCTGCAGCGTCTTCCTCTGCCCACTTGCGGGCGCGCTCCGCGATGATCTGCGGCGCGCGAGCGGCCTCTTCCTGGGAGGCGAACGGTCCGTCCAATTCAGAAGCGAGCGACTGCTTGCCCTCTTCGACTTCGCCGGTTCGGATGTTGTAGTACCACTCGGTCATGGGAGCTCCCGTCGCCATCTAAAATCGATCCTATGCCCAAGGATTCGAGCGGACACCTCGTACCGGGTCACATCTCTCCCGGTCGGTCCGTGCCGCGGCACATTCCGCGGCCAGAGTATGTCGGCAAGCCGGGGCCCTCGCGGTTTACGGGCTCCGACGTCTATTCGACGGAGGCCGTCGCCCGCATCCGGGAATCCGGCAGGATCGCCGCCGATGCCATCGCTCTGGTCGGCGCCAGCATCCGCCCGGGCATCACGACGGATGAACTCGACCTGATCGGACACGACTTCATGGTCGCGAACGACGCATACCCCTCGACGCTCGGCTACCGCGGCTTCCCGAAGTCGCTGTGCAGTTCGGTCAACGAGGTGATCTGCCACGGGATTCCGGATGACACCGTGCTCGAAGACGGCGACATCGTCAACATCGACGTGACGGCCTTCAAGAATGGCGTGCACGGCGACAGCAACCAGACGTTCGCCGTCGGCGAGGTGACGACGAAGGTCGCCGATCTCGTCGAACGCACCCGCGAATCGCTCAATCGAGGCATCAAGGCGGTAGCCCCGGGACGGCAGATCAACGTCATCGGCCGCGCCATCGAGTCCTACGCGAAGCGCTTCGACTACGGGGTCGTGCGGGACTTCACCGGCCACGGGGTCGGCGAAGCATTCCACTCGGGGCTGATCGTTCCGCACTACGACTCTGCACCGATGCACTCGACCGAAATCGAACTCGGCATGGTCTTCACGATCGAGCCGATGCTGACCCTCGGTTCGATCGAGTGGGAAATCTGGCCGGACGACTGGACAGTCGTCACGAAAGACCGAAGCATCACCGCGCAGTTCGAACACACGATGGTCGTGACCGAGCGCGG
>JAODMX010000202.1 GCA_025464735.1 Frondihabitans sp.
GGAAGCTCGAGGCGCTGATAGCGATCGCGGTGTCGCTCGTCGAGCTCGACGGCGGCAAAAATGACCCCGTCCACCCCGGTGCCGCTCACCAGGTCGAGCCACGCGTCGTTCTGCGAGCGCATCGTGGTCAGCAGGAGCCCCATGCCGCTGTCGAACGCCGCTGATTCGAGGGCACTGACAAGGGCAAGTGACCACGGGCTTTCGAGCTCTCCGAAGACGGCTGCGATGACCCCGGTCGGCGCGGCGCGGCGCGGTTCGTACGCATGCTCGCGAAGCAGGTCGGAGATGATCGTGCGCTTGACACTGGAGACCCCGGGTCTACCGTGGATGACCTTGGAGACGGTCGGAACCGAGACCCCCGCGAGGGCGGCGATTTCGGCAATGGTCGTTCGCTCGGAGAAGGACACCCGAACCCCCTTGCGTGATTATCGCCTCCACGTTAGCGCGTGAGGCAACTTTCGCGAAACACCTTTTCCCGCTCGAAAGGGCTCACCCGGGGCTCAACGGGAAGACACTCTCGTCTCCTCGTCTCGAAACCGGATTCCTGCACTCGCGCGGACGGCATCCATCACCTCGAGAAATCGCACCGAATCGGCCAACGGGCGGACGGACGACTGTGTTGCGCCCGACGCGATGTCGCGCGCAACGGCCGATGCCTCGAAATGCAACGCGTCGTGGGCGACCGCGGGCTCCTCGAACCGCGCAATCAGTTCACCCCCGACCGTCCGCAGGAAGACGTCACCCGGCTGGTAGAAGGGGCCGGGGAGCTCGATGACGCCCGAACTGCCGACGATCGTCGCCGCGGAGGGGGTGCTCGCGATCAGGCTGGTGTGCAGAACGGCGATGGCCCCCGCCTCGGAGGCGACGATCGCCCCCGTCTGCGCGTTCACCCCGAAGCGATTGTCCGCGCCGGTCGCGCTCACGAACGAGGTTTCACCGAGCAGCCACGTGGCCAGGGCGACGGGGTACGTGCCGAGGTCCAGCAGGCTTCCTCCCGCGAGCTCAGGTCGCATCGCCCGATGGTCGTCGGGAAGATACTCGCCGTATTCGGCGAGGACGGTGCGGAGCTCCCCGATGGCACCGCTCCCGATCAACCGGCGCACCACGTCGAAGCGGGGCAGGAAGAAGGTCCACAGCGCTTCGGCGCAGAACACCCCGGCGCGCTCTGCGTGCTCAACGAGACGGCGCGCGTCCGCGGCGTTCAAGGCCATCGGCTTCTCGATGAGCACATGCTTGCCAGCGTCGATTGCCTCGTGCGCACCGACCGCGTGCTCGGTGTGCGGGGTAGCAACGTAGACGACATCGACGCGGGGGTCGGAG
Source organism: Frondihabitans sp. (assembly GCA_025464735.1). Next base: position 1,321 of record JAODMX010000202.1, read on the forward strand.
ACCAGGTCTGCCACGGTCAGGTGTACCCGGTCGATGCCGTGCCTCTGGGCGAAGTCGGCCGTCTTCTCGGGATCCCGTGCCGCGACGGCAGTGATGCGCTGGCGCGTGTGTGCTCGAAGCGACGCCGCGAATCGCTCCGCGATCCATCCTGTGCCGAGGATGCCCCACCTCAGCGACGGCGCCTCGATCGACTCCGGAACCCGGTGATCCAAGACCTCCGGCCCGGTCATCGGGGCACCGCCACGGCATGGCCCTCGTGCATCGACTCGATCGCCAGCTGCGCCAGTGCGGTGGCCGACCGCCCGTCACGCGCCGTCGCGAGCGGGCTTGGAGCGCCAGCCCGGATCGAGCTCACCCAGGCCTGTACTTCGAGCCGGTACGCGTCGGCGAAGCGCGGCCTCCAATCCCGGCCGTACTCCGTGCTGCGCCGAAGATCGGCGGACGTGACAAGTGGCGCGTCGTTGCGGGCGAGCTCAGCGACACCCGAAACGCCGACAGCCTCACATCGGATGTCGTACCCGTAGCGAGCGTTGAGGAACGTCTCGACCACCGTGACGGCACCGTCCGCGGTGCGCAGGGTGAGGAGCTGCGGATCGACGAACTCGTCGATCGCGGAGCGCGGAGCATCCCAGCGGAGTTCGACAATGGGAGATTCCAGGAGCCAGGGAACGATGTCGAGCTCATGGATCGTCGACCCGGTCACGGCAGAATCACTCGTCGTCCCCGGCCCGCTGGCAACCCCGCGACTCTGGCAGTTGAGGAGCACCGTCCGGCCGATCGAACCGTCGTGCATCGTCGACTTGAGGCGGGTGTACGCGGGGTCGAAGCGTCGCATGAAACCGACCGAGACCAGCCGCTCGCCGCCTGTGGCAACCACGGCGTCGTCGGCTTGGACGATCCGATCACATTCGGCGACCGTTGGGGCAAGAGGCTTCTCGCACAGAACAGGTTTACCGGCGGCGATGGCGGCGAGGACGAAGCCGGCATGACTGGCGTCGTGCGACGCGATGATGACCGCGTCGACGTCCTCGGCAGCGATGAGGTCGAACGCTTCCGCGGTTCGTGCGGATCCGAGCGACGCCGCAAGAGCATCTGCCCGGGAAGCGTCGACATCGGCGACGACGGTGACTTCCGAACCAGACACGAGTCCGTCCGCGATGCGCGCGTGGTCGGTGCCCATGACGCCGGCGCCGATGATGCCCACCCGGAGCGCGCTCACGGCCTGACCCCCGCCGCTTTCCACTGCCCGGAGGAAGCGCTGTCGGCGATGGCGTCCAGTGTTCCTGCCATGGCGACGGCATCGTCGATGGTCGCACCGTCCGCGTCGGTGTCGCCGAGGATGGCTGCGAGAAAGCCCTGCGCTTCGACGACCTTGAGATCGTCGTAGCTCAGGCTGAGCGCAGGTCCCGGCTGGAACGCGGCGTGGGCGCCGCTACCAGGGCCGACGAACACCGTCGACAGGGGCTGATCCTGCGCCTGAGAACCCTGCGAGACGGTCAACTCGCCCATTCGGCGGAAATCCCAGTGCACGGATCCTTTCGTTCCGTGGATCCGGAACCCGTAGTCGTTCTGATGGCCAACCGCCACCCGGCTCGCTTCGAGAACAACCCGGGCACCGGACACGAGTCGCAGGATCGCCAACGACCAGTCCTCGTTCTCGACCGCGACAAGGTCCCCGTCTTCGGCGCGAGCGTGCCCCGTCGTCACACCGGCGGGTCGTCGACGTTGCGGAACGAACACGGCTCCATCCGCGCTCACCTGGTCGATCTCACCGAGGAGGTATCGAATCAGATCGACGCCGTGCGCGGCCAGGTCGCCGACAACGCCGTGTCCCGCGTTCGCCAGTTCGTATCTCCAGGTGAATGCGCCGGACGGGTCTGCCGCATAGTCTCCGAGCAGCCAGAACGAGGCATGGGTCGGGACACCGATGCCACCGCTGTGAATGAGCGCGCGGGCCTCTCGGACCGCGGGGGCATTGCGGTAGTTGAAGCCGACGCGCGAGACCACGCCTGCTTGGTGGATCGCCCGAGCCACAGCGCCGGTGTCGGCCGCGTCGACGCCGACGGGTTTCTCTATCCAAATGTGTTTGCCCGCTCGGGCGAAAGCCTCGCCGATCTCGCGGTGCGCGAAATTGGGGGCGGTGATGCTGACCGCATCCACCTCGGGGTCATCGACCAGGTCCCTCCAGTCGGTGAGAGCACGCTCGAAGCCGAACTGCTCGGCGGCCTTCGCCGCCCGCCCCGGGACCTCGTCGACGACGGCCACGAGTCGAATCCGTCCGGGAAGCTCCGGAAAGTGCTGCTTCACCCTGCTGTACGCCACCGCGTGCACGCGGCCCATCCAGCCGAAGCCGATGATGGCGACACGCACCTCACCGGAAACCGATCCTTCGTCGACCACGGGCATCTCCACTTCGTTGTGGTCCAACTTGGACCGGTCCAATGCGCACCACACTGCCGAAGACGCGACCAGATGTCAACTGCGGATCGCGGCTACTGTGATCGCATGGACAACGCGGGAGGTCGACCAACGATCCGCACGGTCGCCGCGCGTGCCCAGGTCTCCAAATCGCTCGTGTCTCTGGTCTTGCAGGGCTCAGACCAGGTCAGCCCCGCACGACGCGCAGCGGTCGAAAAAGCGATCGCCGAGCTCGACTACCGCCCGAGCCTGGTGGCCCGAACGCTGACCTCACGACGCACCGGCGTATTCGGAATCGTGATGAACGACCTACGGAATCCCTGGTTTGTGGACTGCCTCGAGGGCTTCGCCGCGGCAGTGGGCGAAAGCGGCTATCGCACCATCCTCGCCGACGAGAGCCTCGCCTCGAGCGGCGGCCTGATCAGCAGCATGCTCGAACTCCACGTCGACGGGCTCGTTCTGATGGGGACGATGCAGCCGTCCGAGCAGTTGCGCGCTGCCGTTCGGTCGAGGCCGACGGTGGTGGCCGCGAGCCGCGATTTCCGCAGGGAACACGTCGACGTCGTGGCGAACGACGATGCCTCCGGAACCCGGATCGCCGTGGAACATCTCCTGGCGCTCGGGCACGAGCGCATCGCCCACATTGCCGGTGCCACGGGTGCGGTCCCCGAGATCCGTCGCCGAGAGTTCGGCAGGATCATGCGCGCCCACGGACACGACGAACCCCTGATCGCCGTGGGCGACATGACGGAGCGCGGTGGATCCGAGGCGGCCATGCGCCTGCTCGAAGGGCCGAACAGACCGACCGCGATCTTCGCGGTGAATGACATGACCGCGATCGGGGTGCTCTCGGCGGCCAGAACGCTCGGTCTGGACGTGCCGGGCGATCTGTCGGTGGTCGGCTACGACAACACCGATCTGGCGGCCATGGGGTTGGCGAATCTGACGTCGGTGGACAACGCCAGCCACGAGGTGGGTGCGCTCGCGGCAGCTGCTCTCCTGTCCAGGATGGGGAACCCTGGGGGCGCTGCGACCGAACGCCTGGTCCCGCCCCGTCTCGTCGTCAGAAACTCCACCGCACGGCCGCCACTAGCACGGCAGCCTTGAGCCCGGCGCTCTCCGCCGTCCCGGTCAGACTCCGGACTTGATGATGTCCGTCAGTCGCCGATGCCAGTCGACATCACTCCACAGGCCCGGAAAGTGCGGCTGCGAGAAGTTCGACGTGCAGACCCCCTCCCACCCCAGTCTGACCGCCGCGGGAACGGCAAAGTCGGCAACCGACTTCACATAGTCCCAGCTCGGGCGGCCCGACGCCGAGGTGAAATCATCCATCAGAACGTGCGACCACGCCTCGGTGGTCCACAACGGCTTGCTCGCCTCTCGGGCGAAGGTCGCCCACCTTGCCATCTGCTCTTCCAGAGCGGCGTGCCAGCTCGCCCTGTCAGGCCAGTAGATCTCCTCGATCGCGTCGATCTGCTTCTGGTACACGCCGGGGAAGCCGTAGTCGTCGAAGGCAAAGTTCGTCAGCTTCCCGTACTCTCGGACATTCTCGCTCAGCCAGACATGCGTCTCGACGAGGTCCAGAGCGGTGACGTCCAGGTCGAACAGGGAGTCGGTGACCGGTGCAAACGACACCGTGTAGCGAAGTCCGGGCCAGCGCTGACGGAGAGCATCGGTTGCCCGAAAATAGCCGGCCACCGAGGTCTTCTCCTCTGCGCTCCAGATCCATCGGGTCTCCGGATCCTGCTCGCCGGGAGCGATGGCCGCCACGTCGGCTCGGGCGAAGATCTGGTCGTGCGCGTTCGGCAGCCATTCGCGCAGAGGGAACTCATTGCAGAGATCCACGTACTCGACGACGTCGAGCAGTCCGGCCGCGTCGACGACGCCGATCGTGTCGGACCAGATGGCGGCAAGATCCGTCGGCGTCTCGACTCCGAGCCGCAGTTCTTCGGCGTCCCCGTTGAACCAGCTGGACAGCCCGACGCCGACACCACGATCGGCGCAGCCGCGAAGAAAGCGAAGCAGCTCGGACGTGACGTTGGCCACCTCCGTCAGGTGACCGTGCGGGCCCCACATGAACTGCGCCTCCTGCGGCTTCACGAAGAACGGGCCGCTATGCCCCTGAACTTCTGCCGAGACGAGATGCGGAAAGGCATCGATCCGAACCGTGTCGTAGCCCCGTTCGACCAGCTCATCCAGGATCCGATCGACATCCGCGTACTCCGCCTCCGCACCCGCCCGCCGCAGGAGCCAGGAGAATTCCCACATGGTTACGGCCTTCGCCATCGTTGTTCCCTTTCGTTTCTGATGGCCACGTTCAGCCCTTGAGGCCGGCGAAGGACATCCGGTCCTGGATCTGTCGACTGAGGAGGCCGTAGACGAGCAGTGGCGGCCAGACCGACACGAAGATGGCGCCGACGAGGTAGCCCCAGTAGACGGTGAAGTTCCCTTGGAAGGACGCGAGCCCCACGGGAACGGTGAAATTCGCGGGCGACTGGAGGTACACGAGCGGGAACAGGAAGTCGTTCCAGATCCAGAGCGCGTAGACGACGCCCACGGTGGCGAATGCTGACCGCGTCATCGGGAGGACGACGCGGAACATCACCGTCAGGAGTCCGGCGCCGTCGATGCGCGCAGCTTCTTCGAGTTCCTTGGGAACGGCGAGGAACGCGGCCTGGAGAAACAGGATCGCGAAAGGTGCCCAGCTGAGGTACTGCAGGATCAGCGAGACGAGAGTGTCACTCAGTCCGAAGTACGACATCTGGAGGGCGGAGGGCAGCACGATGGTTTGTGCGGGGACGAGCTGGCCTGCCACGAAGATGCCGAAGAGGATGACCTGCCCCTTGAACTTGAGGCGGGCGAACGCGTACGCCGCCATTCCTTCGATGATGAGGATCCCGGTGACCGAGACGAGCGTGACGATCGCGCTGTTGAGATAGAGCTGTCCGAAGTTCGCCGACTGCCAGGCATTGACGATGTTGTCGAAATTGAACGTGGTCGGCCAGGAGAAGGGCGTGCCGACGATCGCCGTCGACGTCTTGAACACGCTCATTGTCAGCCACAGGATCGGAAACAGGATCCCGATCGCCAGGAGACCGAGCCAGGCGTAGGAGATAACGCGGCTGGGAAGAGAAAACCGTGCGAACTTCA
>JAODMX010000220.1 GCA_025464735.1 Frondihabitans sp.
TGCCGAGCACGATGGCTCCGCCGGCACCCCAGATAACGAGCATCGAGACTGTCGAGCCTGTGAACGCGAGCCCTCCGCTCGAGTTGGTGGCCGAGGATGCTCCGGCGTCCGCCGGAACGACAGTCAGCGCCGCGGTGCCGACGTTGCCCGAGGTGAGGCCGGTGGCGGTGAGCGAGTAGGTGCCGCTGGCGTCGGCGGGAAGGGTGACCTTCTCGGAGACGGAACCGTCGGCGTTCGCAACCTTGGTGCCGGTGACGGTCGTCGTGGCGGCGCCCAGCGTGGCCGCTCCGTCGCCGGTGACGGAGAACGAAACCGTCTCGCTATCGGTGAAGGAACCGCTCGCGAAGCCGACGGTGGAGGTTCCGCCGGGCACGACGGCTCCCGACACGGTGATGTTGCTTGCAGGCACGTAACCGGCAGCGTTTGCCGCCATCGGTGCGGCGAAGATGCCAATACCGACGAGTACTGCCGCTGCAACAACCTTGTTGAAGTGTTTATGCATCATGAGAAGCCCCCCTAGAGACTTGACGCGCGGGCCTCGAGTGAGACGCACGATTTGCTCAGTTTAGGGGTGTTTTAACAGCTAACGGACATCTTTTTTGCAACGATCGGATGCACGCCCGGCGTCGAAACGATGCTCGGCAAAGCCGACTTCGGGGTCGCACCAAGAAACTCGATGCGCCATGTCGTGCTTTTTCCTGGTGAGAGCTCGGTTTGGTACTGGGCAACCGGGTACCCCGAGTCGGTGGCATTGTGGAGTGAGCGAGGGGTTCCGTCTTGCGTTGCACCGACGAAGACACCCGTTTTGGGGGCGTAGATCGAGACCTCCGTGCGGACATTTCCGGCCGGTACGCCGTACACGTCGCCACCGGTCACGTACTCGGGAAGACTCGTCGCCGCATCCGCCGGAGCCGTGTTGGTCATCGTCACTTCGATCACCCAGTCGGGCCGGCCGTCCTTGCGGCAGACTGCCTGACCGACCGACACCCGCGTGGTGAGGTAGTAGTCCATCTTGGCGCCGGTCGCGTCATTGAAGTAGACGCCGAACGCCGGCTTCTTGGCCGTGCTCGTCGGGAGGGCTCCCGAGAGGGCCGTCTCGGCGATCGTCTTCTGCTCGGTCGGCCGGTTGCTCCAGAGCCGCAGGCGATGCTCGTCGGTGGCGTGGGTCAGGGCGGTCAGAAGCGCCTTTGGATCGAAGGATCCCGAGGCCACCTTGGCGAACACGGAGTTGGCCGCCCCCGCGAAGAAGGCGTCCTGTTCGGCCGGCACCGGATACTTGGCGTAGGAGTCACTCAGCAGAGTGGCCACGGCGTTCTGGCCGGTGAGCTGCTCGCCGGTCGGCAGTGTCACCGGGCCGGTCGCGCCCAGAATGTACGAGAGGGCGACGGGATCGACGGAGATGACGCCGTCGACGGTGGTGCCGTACTTCTGCTTCCACATCGCGCTGGCGAGCTTCGCACTGAGGTCGAACTTCGGGGTCAGGGTGACGTCCTGCATGAACTCGCCGGTGATGGATCCGTAGATCCCCTCCGTCTCTGTGGGCAGCTTGAAGATCGGTGCAGGCAACTGGGCAAAGTCCGCATCCGACGCCTGCTGCCCGAGGGTGATCTTGCCGTTGTCGGCATGAATGATGGCCAAGGATCCGGGGATCCCGCCACTGGCACGGAGCTCGGCGTTGTTCTGAAAGAGGATCAGGTAGTTACGAGGCCCGTCGGTGCCGAGCATCTGCGGCAGCAGGGTCATTGCCTGGTCGGCTTCGTCAGCGGCGACACTGGCCTTGGTGAGAACGCCGACCATCTGGTCAACAGCGTCGTCGACCTGAGTGATGGTGCCACTCGTGTCGATCGTGCGCGCGACCTTCAACTGCCCGCGCAGATCCCTCGCGGCAGCAGCGACCTGTGGCTGAGCGGCAGCCAGGGGCTTGAGGTCGACGGCACCGTTGACCGGCTTGAACTGAGCGACGCTGACCGTACCCGCCACCTTCGCCACAGGCACGATGGCGTTGTCGCTGACGTTCGACAGCACAGCAGACACCTGCCGAACCGCTCGCAGGTCACTTCCGACGAGAGGCAGGATCTCTGCCGCCCGCCACACGGGATCGCTCGTCAGTTTTCGAGCGTCGTCGGCATTCGACGCGAGTTGCGCTGCGGTCGCCTGAGCGCCCGACGCGTCGCCATTCTCAATCTGCTTCTCGACAGTGGACGCCAGCGAAACGGACTTCTCGAGGTGCCCCTTGGCCAGAACGGCCCGGATCCCAATCCACGCGACACACAGCACCAGCAGGATCACGATCCCGACTATCAGCCAGCGCACGACATGCTGACGGGGGCGGGCGCGTCGGCGCCCCCCTGACACTGCGGACATGCGCTCATTCAAGCATGGCAATTCGACACCCTGGTCGCCCAGCGGCGACCCCAGCCGGTTCCGCTACGTTCATCCAATGGGAAGACGGTTGCGCAAGGCGGAGTGGATCGCGGTCGCTGTGGTGCTCGCCGTCATCCTGACGATCGTGTTCTGGCCGACACCGGTCGACCGCCCCTACGACTCCGGCCTCGCCTCGGTTCTCGCGGCCCTCCACCGGGCCGGAGTCCCGGTCTGGGTCGACTACAGCTTCATCCAAAACGGCGCCAACGTGGTCATGTTCATGCCGCTGGGAGCCCTGATCGCCTCCGTCTCGATGCGTCCACTCTGGTGGATCTCGGGAGTCCTCGGCCTGACACTGTCGCTCTGCATCGAGTTCACGCAGTACGAGCTATTGCCGCAGCGATTTGCTTCCGCCGGCGACCTGGCCGCGAACACGGCGGGGGCGCTTCTTGGCGGCGCGATCGTCTTCATTCTTCGAACACGTCGTGATCGACGGCGGAGCGCTGAGGAGCGGCATGGCTAGCGCGGTGAAGCCGGCTGAGCGAATCACCTCACTCGACGGCGTTCGCGGTGTCGCTGCCATGGTCGTGCTCGTCCACCACACGATGCTCGTGATGCCCTCTCTCGCCGCGCCTTACTACCAAGCCCACGCGACATCATCAGTTACCTGGCTCATTTATTCACCTGTCCATATCTTCTGGGCGGGCGGCGAGGCCGTATTCGTCTTCTTCGTGCTGAGCGGGTTTGCGCTGACCTACCCGGTCGTCACGAGACCGAAGTTCGACTGGCTGGCGTACTACCCGGCGAGGCTCGTTCGGTTGTATATCCCCGTCATCGCGTCCGTCATCATCGCGGCCGTCTTCCTGCTCGCCGTGCCACGAATCGGCATGACTTCGACCAGCCGTTGGATGCTCAACCACGTCGAAGCGTTGACTCCGAGAGGGTTCTTCGGCGATGCGACGCTGACTGCCCCCGACCTGATGAACTCGCCCCTTTGGTCGCTGAAGTGGGAAGTACTCTTCTCGCTGGCACTCCCCCTCTACGTCTGGATCGCGTTCACTCTGCGCCGCCAGTGGTGGCTCGTCTTGGCGGCGTCACTGACCCTGGGAGCCGTCGGTGTTGCCTTAGGATCCAGGCCTCTGACGTACTTGCCGATCTTCATGCACGGCTGCGTGGTCGCCGTCCGGCTGGATGACCTGCTCGCGCTGCGCGCCTGGTTGGAGCGAGTTCCTCTGGGGCGCGTCGCGTGCTGGATCGCCCTGCTCGTCGCAGTCTTGGCAGTGACTTCGACCTGGACCACAGCGACCTACAACACATCGCTGGCGAGCGCATTCACGCCGCTTGTCCTCGCCGGAGCGCTCCTCTTCGTGCTGCTCGCGATCGTCTGGCCCCACGGCGCAACCGCGCTGAAAGCTCGCCCAGTCCAGTGGCTGGGATCCATCTCGTTCAGCCTCTACCTGGTCCACGAGCCAATCGTGGTCTCCATCGGGATCCTCATGCCTCGCCAAGACATCGGCCTGGTTCCCGTCGTCGCCATCCCCTTGGGGTTGCTCGCGGGCTGGTTGTTCTGGCGTTTCGTCGAAAAGCCGAGCCATCGGCTGGCGAAGCTGCTCTCAGCGCGAGTCACGGCCGCAACCCAGGTGCGGCGGGAGCGCATTGCTGCGGGAGCATGACGAGATCGTTCCCGGGACGCTGCCCGCGGTCAATCGTTACGCGAAGTCCATCCGAGTCCATCTCACCGGCACGACTGCATTACGAACCGAAATACTCGGCAGCAGATTGCTCATCTGGATTGGTCACTGTACTTTCCCGACCTTCTTCGTGCGCTGCTCTGCACTCACGATCTGCGAGAGTCTTTGCCCTAGCTCTAACGTGTCTCTCGAATCCGAACCCGCATTGCTACCCCTCAAGCTAGACAAAGGATCGGCACCATCAACATGTGAGCTCTTCTTCCCACTTATAAGTCCTCCGTAGAGGAAAGCCACAACGAACGTGAATACCGGAAGAACGTAGCTCCCAAGCAGACCCCATCCTGTGGCACCAGCCAGGCAAAGGCCGGGCGTCATCGCGATGATCGCTCTGGCGAAGTCGCCCGCGTATCCAATTCGACGGCTACGCTTCAGGGCAAGCCACAATGTCAACACGAAGGGCAACAGCAGGAGCGCGGCTCCGGGAACCCCTAGCTCGCCGGCAGCGAGCAACACCGCGTTGTGAACCGGGACGCCGCTCGCCGTAAGTGCATCCAGCTGGCCAACCACGGTGACATAGGAGTTTGGCCCAGTCCCGGTCCAGAACCGCTGCGCAATCTGGCCAAGGGCCAATTGCGTGAGTGAGTTACGCGCCCCTCCTTCCGGATCCTCACTGAAGCGTTCAATTAGGACACCCGAGGCGAATAGTGTCGCCGCGCCCACACCCGCGAGAATAGTTAGTCGCGGTCCAAGCCGCCCCGCATTTGTCGGCATGACGAGAGCGTAGACAGCAATCGCCACGAGAGCAGAAACCAGAACAGCGCGCCCACCCGTCAGGACCAGAACCCCAATTCCGATCGCAATCACACACGCGCCCAGACGCAGCGTCCGCTTACTCGCGTGGTTGAGGAGGGGAAGCAGCAGGACGATCAGAAAGAAGATGACCTTGCCCAAGTCGTCAGGATGGGCAAGCGTGCCGTTATATCTGTCGCCGAGGATTGCCTGCTGATCAGCCGCCAGCGGATTAATTCGAATGCCCACCGCCTGCATCATGCACACGACCAGCTGCACGGAGAATACGAATCCAACTATTCCGATGATGTGACTGCCGAGACGCGGCAACCTTGCCACTTGCTTGCCCGAGTATGCACCAATAAACCACGCCGCGGGAGCGAGAGCCAGTTGAAGAATGCCCGCCCAATGTTCACTGGAACTTGACCAAAAGGAGCACATCCCGATTATCAGCCAGCCGATAAACGGCACCCATAACCAAAATCCCACATTTCCACCTCGCGCGGCAAACGGTAGCGCGAGTAGGAGCAGGGCAAGAACCAGTGTGTATGTGGCGAGAAAAGGTGCGGATCCGGCGATGTCGACGTGTTTGTCGTCACTGGACCCAACAAGAACGTGGGGGTAGACAGAGGCGGTAACAATAACGAGTGCAGCCGCGACGCCGGCGAACCCGACGGATTTTGAGTACAAGAAAATGAAGAGGCTGGCAACAACCGCCACTGCAATCATGACCAAGAGAATCTCACCTGCCCTGCGCCGATTG
>JAODMX010000083.1 GCA_025464735.1 Frondihabitans sp.
AGCGCCGCCGACCAGCACCGTGTCTTCGAGCCGAGCCGTACGGCAGGAACGAGGCGGCGGATCATCCTGGCCACGAACGTCGCCGAGACCAGTCTCACCGTGCCCGGCATTCGATACGTGATCGACGCCGGCACGGCTCGCATCAGCCGCTATTCGACCAGGGCGAAGGTCCAGCGCCTCCCGATCGAGGCCATCTCCCAGGCCAGCGCGAACCAGCGCTCGGGCCGCTCGGGTCGCACGAGTGACGGCATCGCGATCAGGCTCTACTCGGAGCAGGATTTCGAGAGGCGTCCCGAATTCACCGAGCCAGAGATCCTGCGCACCAATCTCGCGGCGGTCATTCTGCAGATGATCTCGCTGGGGCTCGGCGACATCGCCGGCTTCCCGTTCCTGCAGCCACCGGATTCGCGCGGCATCAAGGACGGCCTCGACCTCCTGCGCGAACTCGGTGCCGTCACGATGGCGGGCGACATCACCCGCGTAGGCCGGCAGATCACCCGCCTGCCCATCGACCCGCGGCTGGCCCGCATGGTGCTCGAGTCGAAGCAGCACGCCACGACGCGTGAGGTCATGGCGATCGTCGCCGCACTGAGCATTCAAGATCCGAGAGAGCGTCCCCTCGAGAAGCGACCGCAGGCCGACCAACTGCACGCCCGCTTCGCCGACCCGAGCGGCGACTTCCTGACCTTCCTGAACCTCTGGAACTACCTCGAAGACAAGCAGAAGGAGCTCGGATCCAGCGCGTTCCGGAGGCTTTGCCGGTCCGAGTTCCTGAACTACCTGCGCATCCGCGAGTGGCAGGACGTCTATCGGCAGCTGGTGCGGGCAAGCAAGCAGCTCGGTCTCCATGTCGGATCCCGGAGCGCCAATCCCGACGGCGTCCACAAGTCGCTGCTCGCCGGTCTGCTCAGCCAGATCGGCCTGAAAGACCTGCAGAAGAAAGACTACGTCGGGGCGCGCCAGTCGCGCTTCGTGATCTTCCCCGGCAGCTCGCTGGCGAAGAAGCAGCCGAACGCGATCATGAGCGCCGAACTCGTCGAAACGAGCCGGCTCTTCGCGCGCGTCAACGGTGCCATCGACCCCGCCTGGGCGGCGCCGATCGCAGGCGACCTCGTCAAGCGCAGCCACTCCGAGCCGCACTGGGAGAAGAAGCAGGGCGCCGTCGTCGCCTTCGAGCGCGTCACGCTCTACGGCGTGCCGATCATCCCGCGCCAACGCGTGCAGTTCAGCCGCATCGATCCCGTCTACGCGCGAGAGCTCTTCATTCGGCACGCCCTCGTCGAAGGCGACTGGGAGTCGCACCAGGCCTTCCAGCGCGCCAACGAAGCCCTCATCGATGAGCTCACAGAAATCGAGGAACGCACCAGGAGGCGCGACATCCTCGTCGACGGAGACGCCGTCTTCGAGTTCTACCACCGGCGAGTCCCCGCCGACGTGTCGTCGATGCGGAGCTTCGACGGCTGGTGGAAGAAGGCTCGCCAGACGACGCCCGACCTGCTCACCATGAAGGCCGACGACCTCCTCGGCGACGATGAGCCCGACGTCGACGAAGACGCCTACCCGACCACGTGGCAACAGGGCGACCAGCAACTCACACTCCGCTACCGCTTCGAGCCGGGGTCGCACGACGACGGCGTCACCGTGCTCGTCCCCCTCCCCCTGCTCGCCCGCCTCAAGCCGGACGGCTTCGACTGGCAGGTCCGCGCGTTCCGCGAAGAGCTGGTTACCGCGCTGATCAAGTCGCTGCCAAAGCAGATCCGAAAGAACGTCGTTCCGGCAGCCGACTGGGCCAAGAAGATCGTGGCCGAGCTCCCAGAAGACGCCCCACAGGATCCCGACGGCCCGTTCACCGCCACCCTCGCGACTGTCATCAAGCGGCTCACCTACACCCCCGTCACGTCTGCCGACTTCGACGTCACCCGGGTTCCGGCCCACCTCCGTATGACGTTCGCCGTCGTCGACGAGTCGAGCCGCGTCGTCGGGATCGACAAAGATCTTGCGGCGCTCCAGACCTCGCTCGCCACCGACACCCGCAAGAGCGTGGCCCGCGCGACCGAGACGCCCAAGGTCACGATCCAGCGCGCCGACCTCACGAAGTGGGACTTCGACGACCTGCCCACGTTCGTCGACACGAAGCACGGCGACACGACGGTGAGGGCGTACCCGGCGCTCGTTGATGACGGCGCGTCGGTCTCGATCCAGCTCATGGCGACCGCCGCCGACCAGGCGCTCGCGACGCCCCGCGGGGTGCGGCGCCTCCTGATGCTCGCGTTGCCCTCGCCGATCGCCTACGTGCAGCAGCACCTCACGAGCGCCGAGAAGCTGATCCTGGCAACCAGCCCGTACCAGAACACGGCGTCGCTCTTCGCGGACTGCCTCGTGGCGGTCGTCGACGATGTGTTGTTCCGGGTCAAACCCGACGGGATCGTGTTCACGAAAAAGGAGTTCGAGACCGTTCGTGACCGGGTCAACGCCGCGGTAATGGATTCGATGTTCCAGACCGTGTCGCTCGTGGCGCGGACACTCACCGCCGCCCGCGATGCCGACAAGGCGCTGAAACAGGCGACAAATCTCGCGCTCCTCCCCGCACTGACCGACGCTCGCGAGCAGCGCGACCGGCTGATCTTCCCCGGCTTCGTCTCGGGGACCGGTTTGCAGCAGCTGCAGCGCGTGCCCGTCTACCTCGTCGGCATCCAGCGCCGCATTGCGAAGCTGCTCGAGAACCCGGCGCGCGATCGGGCGTGGATGGTCGAGGTTCAGCAGGCGACGGCCCGCTACGTTGATGCGGGTGGTGCCTTTCCGCCGGGTGCCTCGGCTCCTGCGTCTCTCGTGAGGGCTCGATGGCTGCTCGAGGAGTTCCGACTGAGCCTCTTCGCCCAGGATCTTCGCCCCGCCGAGTCGGTCTCCCTGCAGCGCATCCAGAAGGTGCTCGCCACCTCGGCCTGACCGCCCACACCGGCACCGCTTTCGGACGCACACACCGCGAATAACCGGTGCCTTCCGACAAAACCGGTGCCGAGCGGGCGCTAGCCTGGGGCTGCATGCGCGCAACAGTGCGAGACGTGGCCACCCGTGCCGGGGTGTCGCCGAAGACCGTCTCCAACGTGATCAACGGCATCGTGTACGTGCGCCCGGAGACGCGCGAGCGCGTCGAGGCCGCGGTCGCCGAGCTCCAGTACGTGCCGAACCTGAGTGCGAGGGGCCTGCGCAACGGACGGACCGGCGCCATCGCCATCGCCTTCCCCGATCTGAGCACGCCCTACAGCGCCGAGATGATCCACTGGTTCGTCGAGCTCGCCCACGAACGGGGCTGGAGCATTCAGCTCGAGCAGACCGGCGCACGGCCCGAGCGCGAGCGCGAGCTGCTGGTGCGGGGGCGCGAGCATCTCGTCGACGGGCTCGTACTCAACCCGATCACCATTGAAGCGAGCGCCATCGTGGGTGCAGACTCCCTGCCCCCGGTGGTGGTGATCGGCGAAGTGGAACAGCACCTCGTCGACCAGGTCTGCGTCGACAGCGTGGCCGCGGCCAGGGACATGACGCAGCACCTGATCGACAGCGGGCACCGGCGCATCGCGGTGGTCGGGGCAGCCGGCCCGGCGTTTGACTCCGCGACGGCACGCCAGCGCACCCGGGGCTACCGTGAGGCTCTCGCGGCGAATGGGATTCCGCTGGATCCAGCGCTCGAACTCGTCTGCGTCGGCTGGGTTCCCGGCAACGCCCGCGACGTTGTCACCACCGCCGTGACGAGTGGGGTGGAGATCGACGCTTACTTCTGCTTCACCGACTCGATGGCGATCGGCGTGCTGAGTGCGCTCGACGCCCTCGGGAAGAGCGTTCCCGACGACGTCTCGGTTACCGGATTCGACGACATCGACGACGGCCGCTACGTCGTACCGGCCCTCACGACAGTGGCGTTCGACAAGCGCGCCTTCGCGTCGCAGACGCTCGCGCTGCTCGCCGAACGAGTCGCCGATCGTTCCCTGGAGCCGCGTCTCGTCAACATCCCGCACCGCATCGAACAGCGGGCGAGCGACCGCAGTCGCTGAGCCGCTCGCCCACGGGAAAAGTACGCTCCCGCGCTCGAAGTACGAACTAGTTCGTACTTCTTGCACGGAAGCGTACTTTTTGCGGCCACCGCGCCGGCCACCGCGCGGCACCCGGCACGACACGCCCAAGGGCTTGCGCCGAGGCCCGAAACGGATAAAGTGAGCGCTAACCCAGCAGGGCCCAGCACCACCCACCTCGAATTTTTCACGATGGAGTGACCACATGACCGAAGCCCGAATAGTCGCCGACTTCGATTACAACGTTGGAATTCTTGACCGTCGCGTCTTCGGCTCGTTCGTCGAACACCTCGGTCGGTGCGTCTATGACGGAATCTACGAGCCCTCCCACGAGTCGGCCGACGCCGACGGCTTCCGCACGGATGTCCTCGAGCTGGTCCGCGAACTCGGCGTCTCGACGATCCGCTACCCGGGTGGCAACTTCGTCTCCGGCTATCGCTGGGAAGACGGCATCGGGCCGAAGGACGAAAGGCCGCAACGCCTCGACCTCGCCTGGCACTCCCTCGTGACCAACCAGGTCGGCCTTAACGAGTTCGCTCGCTGGAACGCCCGCGCTGGCAGCGAGCCGATGCTCGCCATCAACCTCGGCACCCGGGGCGAGCTCGAAGCACTCGACCTGCTCGAGTACACCAATATCCGCTCCGGCTCCACGCTCAGTGAGCTTCGCCGCACGAACGGCGACGACGAGCCCTTCGGCGTCACCATGTGGTGCCTCGGCAACGAGATGGACGGTCCATGGCAGCTCGGCCACCGCAGCGCCGACGACTACGGCAAGCTGGCCAGCCGCACCGCCAAGGCGATGCGGCAGCTCGACCCGTCCGTGCAGCTCGTCGTCTGCGGCAGCTCCAACTCGGCCATGCCGACCTTCGGCAGCTGGGAACGGACCGTCCTCGAGCACACCTACGACGACGTCGACTTCATCTCCTGTCACGCCTACTACCACCCCGTCGACGGCGACCTCGACAGCTTCCTGGCCTCGAGCGTCAACATGGACAGCTTCATCCGCACGGTCGTCGCCACCGCCGATGCGGTGGGCGCCGCCCGCAAGAGCGACAAGAAGATCTTCCTCTCCTTCGACGAGTGGAATGTCTGGTACCAGGACGCCTGGCACGATCGCCAAAAGGAGTTCGGCCACGACGACTGGCCGTACGCACCACGCCTGCTCGAAGACGCCTACTCGGTGATCGACGCCGTGGTCGTGGGCAACCTCCTGATCACGCTCCTTCAGCACGCCGACCGGGTCAAGGCCGCGAGCCTCGCCCAGCTCGTCAACGTGATCGCACCGATCATGACCGAGCCCGGTGGCCCCGCCTGGCGACAGACCACATTCTTCCCGTTCGCTCTGACCTCGGCCCTCGCGCACGAGACGGTCCTTCGCCTCTCGATCGACAGCCCCACCCGTGAGACCGCGCGCTACGGCGAAGTTCCGCTCGTCGACGCGGTCGCCACTCGCGACGAGGCCACCGGCGAAGTGAGCGTCTTCGCCGTGAACCGAAGCCGCACGGAGACGATCGAGGTGACCCTCAGGATCCGGGGCACCGGAGACCTGACCGTCGCGTCCAGTCACATGATCGCCGACGACGACATCTTCGCAGCGAACACACTCGAGCACCCCGAGCGGGTCTCCCCGACGCACAACGACACGATCCGGATCGCGGGCGAGGAGCTGACCGTCAGCTTGCCCCCCGTCTCCTGGACCGCCATCGAACTCACCAGCACCAACTGACAACCGGCACCGCCACACCGACGAGGAGGTCGACCATGGCAATGACACCCGCCACATTCACTCGACGAAGTTTTCTGGGGGGAGGGCTCGCGGCAGCGGGTGCCCTGGCTCTCGCGGGCTGCGCCAGCCCTCTGGCCGCAGGGCTCGCGGGAAGCCCACTGAACCCGCATCAGCTCATCTACTGGAACCTCTTCGGCGGTGGCGACGGCACCCGGATGCAGACCATGGAGGCCGGCTACGAGAAGACGCACGGGGGCGCAGGCTCACTGCAGTCGACGGTCTTCACCTGGGGCAACCCGTATTACTCGAAGCTGACGCTGGCGACCGTCGGCAACAAGCCGCCGGATGTCGCGATCTCGCACCTGACCCGGGCGAAGCCGCTCTACGACGGCAACATCGTCGAGCCGATCACCGAGGCCGACCTTGCTTCCGTCGGACTCACTTCGAGCGATTTCAACCCGAAGGCGTGGGCTGCTCAGAAGACGAACGGCAATAATATCGCGATCCCCCTCGACACCCACCCGCTCGTGATGTTCTTCAACGCGACCGTCTGCGGCAAGGCCGGTCTGCTCGACTCGAGCGGCAACCTGAAGAACCTCGACGGGATGGACGCCTTCGAGGCGGCACTCGCCGCGATTCACAAGGTCACCGGCGGTTACGCGATCACCATCGGCAACGTCAGCGAGACGGCGACCCCGTGGCGGGTGTTCACCACGCTGTACCACCAGATCACTGGCGTGACCCCGTTCATCTCAGACAACGGCAGCAAGCTGACCGTCGATGAGGATGCCTTCAACAAGGTCACCAGTCGGATCCAGAGCTGGGTCAAGAAGGGCTGGCTCAACAAGGGCCTCGACTACGCCACCGCGGAGTCGGACATGTTCGTCGCCAAGACCGGGTTCTACCTCGAGGGCGAATGGGAGATCACGGTCGCCGAGTCGGTCAAGGGGCTCAAGTTCGGCATGGTGCCGGTTCCGACCCTGTACGACAACCCTGCGGCTCAGGCCGACTCGCACACGTTCGTACTCCCCCGAAAGGACCGGACGGCTGCCGAACGCAAGCA
>JAODMX010000239.1 GCA_025464735.1 Frondihabitans sp.
CGCCGAGAGGAGGCACCGGGTGGCTTCGCGGAACGGACAAGGCTTCGCGCAATTGCGCGAAGCCACCCCGACATTCGCGAAACCTCGGCTCGCCGGGCGGCGGGGCAGCAGGCCGGGCGGCGGGGCAGGCGGCAGGCGCGGCGGGGCAGCGGGGGCTAGGGCAACGCCGGCTGCTGCTGCGTGATGCAGTGGATGCCACCGCCGCGCGCGAAGATCGCGCGGGCATCGAGGGTGACGACTCGCCGGCCGGGGTACACCGACGCGAGGATGCCTGCGGCACGGTCGTCGGCGACAGGATCGTCGAAACCGCAGGCGATCACTCCCCCGTTGACCACCAGGTGGTTGACGTAGCTGTGGTCGACGAACCCGGAGTCGTCGCGCAGCTCGGACGGCGCGGGAAGGTCGACGATCTCCCAGGCGCGGCCCGCCGCATCCGTCGTTCCTGAGAGAAACGCCCGCAACGACTGCGAGACAGCGAAATCAGGATGCTCGGGGTTGGTTTGAGCATGCAGCAGCAGAACCCCGGGTGAGGGGATCGAGGCCACCATGTCGACGTGGCCGCGCGTGCCGAACTCCTCGTAGTCGCGAGTGAGGCCTCGGGGTAGCCAGATCACGTGGGTGGCTCCGATGGTTCGGGTCAGTTCCGCCTCGACCCGGGCCCGATCCGAGTAGGGGTTCCGTCCGGCGTCGAGCTGCACCGTCTCCGTGACCAACACGGTTCCGAGGCCGTCGACGTGAATCGCGCCGCCCTCGTTCACGAGGAGGGAGGGAACGACCTCGGCGCCGGCGGCCATGCCGACAAAACGTCCGATCTCGCGGTCGTTCCCCCAGGTGGCCCAGTGCTGCGCGCCCCAGCCGTTGAAGGTCCAGTCGACGGCGCCCAGCCCCGCGGTCTCGGACAGCCCCGGCCCGCGGCCCCGCGCACCACCGGAAGAGCCACCCGCCGGCACCACGAACGACGGCCCGATGTCCCTCATCCAGCTGTCGTCCAGCGGCGCCTCGACGATCTCGACCTCGGACGAGAGGTAGTGCCGAGCATCAGCCACGGCCGTGGGGTCGACCACCATCGTGACCGGTTCGAACTCGACGATCGCGTTGGCGACAGAAGCCCACGCCGATCGTGCCTCGTGGGCCGATGCCGCGTCGTCGCCCAGCGTGTATCCCTCAACGGGGAAGGCCATCCAGGTGCGTTCGTGGCGTGCGGTCTCCGCCGGCATGATCCAGCTCACTGCGTGACGCTCCCCGCCGAAGCACCACCGACCGCCCCCGCGACCGACTCCGCAATCGCCTCGAACGCCCCGTACGAGTCACGCTCCCGGTCGACGGGCGAAACGAGCCCGCCATAGAGGTCCGGTCGCCGCGTGACGAGGAACGGGAACAGCTTCAACCACTCTTCGCGCTGCTCGATGTCGAGGTCGGCCACCAGCACGGCTGAGGCGTCTCGGGGAGCCGCCACCAGGATCCTGCCGAACGGGTCGGAGATGAATGACGACCCGTAGAACGTGATGTCGCCTTCGTCGCCCCATCGGTTCGGCACGACCATGAAGAGGCCGCTCGTGATGCCGTTCGCGACGATCACCTGCTGCCAGATGTCGCGAGTGTCGAAACCCGGGAACGACGGCTCGGATCCGATCGCCGTCGGATACGCCAAAATCTCGGCACCCGCGAGCGCGTACGACCGCGACAGCTCGGGGAACCATTCATCCCAGCAGGTGGGGAGACCGACGCGAGCGCCAAGGCCGGCCGGCTCGTAGACGGGAAACGGGTCGGCGCTGGGCCCCGGCCGGAAGAAGGTGTCTTCGTAATAGCCGGAGCTGCTCGGGATGTGCGTCTTGCGCGTACGTCCGACGAGTTCGCCGGTGGGGGAGACGAGCACGGCGGTGTTGTAGCCGCGCGGGTCGTCCGGCTGGTCGTCGTCGGCGGGACGCTCGAAGAGCGACGCGTGCACGAATACCCCGTGTTCGCGTGCCGCGGCGCGCGCGAAGCTCACGGTCGGACCGGTCGCGAGATCTTCGGCCGCGAGCTTCGGCGTGCCTGTCGCCGGGCTATCGCCCGGGTAGCGGCTGAGCGTCAGTTCTGGCAGGAAGACGACCTGGGCGCCGGCCGTTGCGGCCGTCTCGATGCCGTCCAGAAGCTCGGCGAGGTGAGCGTCAGGATCCGGATTCCAGCGCATCTGCACGGCCCCGACCCGCACGGGTTGCCTGGTGGCTGTCCGGATGCGCAGTGGCGACGGTGGGGTGGATGCGACGACGAGCTGCATTTCGGGCCTCCTTGGACCGACGACGGCGGGTTCTAATTGATCATACGATCAACTTCTCCCAAAAGCGACCTACACTTCAAGAATGACCAGGGCTTCCGCAGGCGGCGTACGCCGCAGCGCCGCGGAACGACGAGAGCAGATCGTCGCGGCGGCACGGCAGCTGGCGCTCGAAGACGGGCTGGGTGCAGTCACTCTTCGCGGTGTCGCCGCGCGGGTCGGCGTTGCATCCGGGCTCGTGGCGCACTATGAACCCTCGATGGAAGGCCTCGTCGCCCGCACCTTCGACGCGATCGTTCTCGACGAATTCCGTGAAGTCGTCTCTGTCGTCGGGGCTCAGGGGGCCCCGTCTCATCGCCTGGCCGTACTGCTCACCACGCTGCTCGACCCCGCCCGCGACGACGTGTCGTCGGTCTGGGCGGACGCGTGGAGCCTCGGTCGCCGAATGCCCCTCGTCGCCGCGGCCACCCGCACTCGCATGGACACCTGGCAGGCCTTCGCCGCCGACCTCATCCGGGCGGGCGTCGCCGCGGGCGACTTCACGACCGAGGAACCCGAGACCGTCGCCCTAGAACTCTTCGCTCTCATCGACTCGACGACCGCGTACGCGCTCGTCCACTACCGCAGCGCGTCCGAGCGCGCGAATCTCGTCCGCAACTCGCTCGAGACCTCCCTCGGCCTACCGCCGGGCGTCCTCACTCCGTGACAGCCGCGATCTCCCGCCCGTTCATCCGAATCGCCTAGGCTGATGGCGGCCTCAGGGGGCTGGCCGAGGCGCAAAGGCTGCGTCTCGTTCCGAACGAGGGGGAGACACCCATGAGTTTGTACCACCGCACACGCGTGCGCACCATCGTCGGTGTCGCACTCATCGCCGGTCTCGCAGCGGGCGGCCTCGGCATCGCTCCCGCCTTCGCCGGCACCCCATCGGACGTCGCGACGAACGCCGGCGGCCTCAGCATGGGGGCGTCCCTCACCACGCCGTCCACCTCAGCTACAAGGGCATCCACGAAGACCGCCGCGAATGCGACGCAGACAACAACAACCGCCGCCGTCCCATCCGGCATCCCGGGCACCGACGTCAACTACTTCACCGGTGACCTCAGCGCCTCCGACTGGCTCGCCCAGTACAACAAGGGCGCGCGGTTCGCCATCGTCAAGACCACCGAGGGTAACAATGCCGGCCACGCGGTCACCTCGACCAGTGATTCGACAAACCAGTATCCCGGTGCTGCCGCCACGGATGCCATGCCCGAGCTGTACCGCGGCTCGTACCACTACGCGAACCTGCTGAACGCCTCGTCGGGCGCGACCCAGGCGACCGAGTTCCTGGACGCCTTGAAGGCCCAGGACGCCTCGTGGGCCGCCGACACCCAGACGCTCCCGCCCATCCTCGACGTCGAGGCCGGCGCGACCATCCACTGCTACAACCTGACCAAGCCGCAAACCGTCGCCTGGATTACCGCCTTCTCGAACAAGGTGCTGGCGACCATCGGCGTCCGGCCCATCATCTACACGAACTCCGACTTCTGGAGCACCTGCACGGGCAACAGCGCAGCGTTCGAGTCGAACCCGCTCTTCTTCGCGAACTACAACGCGAGCATCGGCACACTGCCGGCGAGCTGGAGCACCAACTCGCTCTGGCAGTACTCGAACGTTGCGAACAACCCGCTCGTTGGCGACCAGGACGTCTTCAACGGCTCCACAACCCAGCTCGCCGTCCTGTCGAACGGCAATCGGTCGGCAACGATCGCGGCGAACCCGAACAGCACCGCAACGGGCGTCGGCCCCGGCAAGACGCTCGCCTCCGGGCAGACCGTGCACTCGGCCAACCTGCAGTACAGCCTGCAGATGCAGACCGACGGCAACCTCGTCGAGAAAGACGCGGGGCGCGTCATCTGGAACAGCAAGACGTCGGGGCACGCGGGCGCAACGCTCACCGTGCAGACCGACGGCAACGTCGTGATCTATCCCAAGGGATCCAAGACGGCCCTCTGGAACACCCACACGTCGGGTTTCGCAAACTCGCACCTGATGATGCAGTCCGACGGTGACCTCCAGGTGACCACGTCGACGGGTGTGGCTTGGAGGTCGCTGGCGGCCGGAGCGGACACGCTCTCCGGCACGGCTTCCCTCACCGGGGGCCAGTACCTCCACTCCGCCAACGGCACGATGCAGTTCGCGATGCAGACCGACGGCAACCTCGTCGCGTACGTCGGCGGCAAGGCCGTCTTCAACACGCACACGTCGGGCAACGCGGGTTCGCACCTTGCCCTGCAGGCGGACGGCAACCTCGTCCTCTACAGCCACGCCGGCACGGCCCTCTGGAACACGCACACCGCCGGGACAGGCGCCGCGAACCGCCTCGTGGTGAACGCGAATGGAACAGTTCAGCTGCTCTCCGGCACCACAGTCCTCTGGTCGGCGGAAGAATCGGCCTACTGAATTCAAGCCCGATCCCAGCCACGAGAAGCTGAGAATCGCCCGTCCGAATCCACCGGACGGGCGATTTTTCATGTTACGAATGTGTAAGAAGTTACGGGTGTTACTCGTTCGGGGGGTGTACATCCCGTCACCTGATGATTAGCCTCATGGAGTCTGGCCGGGCGTACTAGGGGTGCATCGGGCCACCAGGGAGACCCATGACCTCGATCATCCGTACCACCGTCGGCGCCGGCGCAGCCTTTGTGCTCGTCGCCGGCCTCGCCACCGGTGGCGCCTTCAGCGCGCCCTCTGCGTCCGCTGCGACCTCGACCGCGACGAGCTCGACAGCCACCGCAACGGCGACGGCGAGTGCCACCGCAACGCCGACAGCGACCGCAACGCCGACGTCGACTGCCACGTCGAGCGGCTCCACGGGCACGAGTTCAACGACGACCAAGGCCACGACCTCGGACACCGACCCCTCGCTCGCAGCACAGCAGGCCGCGGGCAACCACGCCATGGGGTCGACGATCCCCGCCTCGGATCCTGCATCGGCCGCGTCTACGGGAACGCTCGCGAAGTCCAACGCGCTTCTGAATACCAACGCGCTGGCCGCCCTCGCGCACCCGGCGGGGCTCCCAGGCCTGGACGTGAGCGCGTATCAGCCGTCCATCAACTGGAGCACGGTCGCCTCGAACGGCGCCAAATTCGCCTACATCAAGGCGACCGAGGGCACGACCTACGCGAGCAGCACGTTCGCGTCGCAGTACAACGGCGCCTACGCCGCCGGGCTCGTCCGGGGGGCCTACCACTTCGCGACGCCGAACACGTCATCCGGTGCGGCGCAGGCCGACTACTTCGTCGCCCACGGCGGCGGCTGGTCGAACGACGGCAAGACGCTCCCCCCGCTCCTCGACATCGAGTACGGCTACAACGCCACCTGCTGGGGCCTGAGCACGGCGTCGATGATCTCGTGGATCTCGGCGTTCTCCAACGAGGTGCTCGCGAAGACGGGAATCCGGCCGGCGATCTACTCGACCACCGACTGGTGGACCCAGTGCACCGGCAACAGCTCGGCGTTCTCGAAGAACCCCCTGTTCATCGCCCACTACACCTCGGCGGCCTCCCCCACCCCGCTGCCCGCCAGCTGGTCGTCGTACTCAATCTGGCAGTGGGCCGACTCGGGTACGTTCCCCGGTGACCAGGACGTCTTCAACGGCACGGCCGCCGCTCTGACGCTTCTCGCAACGGGCGGTCTCGGCACCCCGATTCCTACGCCCGCAGCCGACGCCGGGGCGACGCTCTTAGCGGGCGCGAGTCTGACGAGCAACCAGACGATCGTGTCGTCGAACCGGCAGTACAAACTCACGATGGGTTCCGACGGCAACCTCGTGCTCCGCGGTAACGGGAGACCAGTCTGGCAGACTCACACGACTGCCAATCCCGGCGCAAAGGCCACCATGCAGACCGACGGCAATTTCGTCGTGTACTCCACGGCAAGCAAGGCGCTCTGGAGTAGCAAGACCGCAGGATCCGGATCCGGGGGCAAGGTCGTGATCCAAGCCAGTGGCGATCTGCAGGTGGTGACGCCGTCGGGCATCCAGTGGCACGACTCCGCCGCTGGGAGCGACACCCTGAGCGCCGGCAGCGAGCTCGACACGAACATGTATCTCCACGATGCCAGCGGAACGATGCAGGCAATCCTCCAGACCGACGGCAACTTCGTGGTCTACCAGGGCGGTAAGGCCAAGTGGAGCTCGAAGACATCGGCATACCGCTGGTCGCACGCGTCGCTGCAGACCGACGGCAACCTCGTCGTCTACGACTACAGCGGGATCGCGCGCTGGAACTCGCGCACCTACACCGTCGGCAGCGGAACCATCCTGAAGATGCAGGCGGACGGCAATCTCGTCCTCTACAAGGGCACCAAGGCCGTCTGGAACAGCCACACCGCCATCAACTAGCGAAACTCCGTTCGTTCCGCCCTATCGCTGACTCGAATAAAGTGATATCACTTTACTATCAGTCATTACGGAAGGAACGACGATGTCCAGTCCCGAAATCCAACCCGTGCCCGTCGGCCACAACGGCGCACGCGTCGATATCCACGAGCGCGCCGCAGGAGCCCTGAACGGAGGCCTCGGCATCCTTGCCCTGGCCGTCTGTGCGGCGGGGGCCATCGCGCTCCTGACCAGCACCACGCTCGCCGGGTGGGCGACCATCCCCGTCCTGATGTTCATCATCATCCTGTCGTCGCTCGTCATCGTGCAGCCGGGACAAACCCGAGTGATCCAGTTCTTCGGTCGCTACGTCGGCACCGTCCGGCGCACCGGGCTCAGCTGGGTACTGCCCCTCACCACACGACAGAGCGTGAGCGTCAGGGTGCGCAACTTCGAGACGAACCGCCTCAAGGTCAACGACGCCGACGGCAACCCGGTCGAAATCGCGGCCATCGTGGTCTGGCAGGTCGCCGACACCTCGAAGGCCACCTACGCGGTCGACAGCTACCTCGACTTCGTTTCCGTGCAGGCCGAGTCGGCACTCCGACACACAGCCACGACGCACCCGTACGACAACGCCGACAGTGAGGGCGAGTCCCTTCGCGGCTCCACGGACATGGTCGCCGGCGAACTGGCGAAGGAGGTCGCCGAGCGCGTTCTCCTCGCCGGCGTCGAGATCGTCGAGGTGCGCATCAGCCACCTCGCCTACGCCGCCGAGATCGCGCAGGCGATGCTTCGTCGCCAGCAGGCCAACGCGGTCGTCGCTGCCCGCTCCCGCATCGTCGAAGGCGCCGTCGGCATGGTCGAGATGGCACTCCAGCAGCTCGGCGAGCGCGAGATCGTCGACCTGGACGACGAACGCAAGGCCGCCATGGTCAGCAACCTGATGGTCGTCCTGTGCGGTGACCAACCCACCTCCCCGATCGTCAACGCCGGCACGCTCTACTGACCGTGGCGAGCGAGAGGAAGCAGCTCCTCCTCCGGATCGACCCTGCCGTCCACGACGCCCTCGTCCGCTGGGCGGCAGACGACCTTCGCAGCGTCAACTCGCAGATCGACTACCTTCTGCGCGAAGCGCTGCGAGCGGCGGGACGACTGCCCGCGAAGGCAGCACCGCCATCGCGTCGCGGCAGACCCCCTGCCGAGTGATCGTCGAATGTAGCTTCGGTCAGGCGTCGGTGAGGTCGAACTGCGCTTCGTACGCCTCTCGACGACGCCCCACGAACGAGATGATCGCGATGACCGCGGACAGGACGAGAACGGCCCCCAGATCGATGGCCACTCCCAGGAGGCCCAGGTGGTGATACGCCTGGACGAGCACGGCGAGGGCCACGATGACGATGAAGCCGACGGCTTTCAGCATGGGCGCTTCCCTCCTGAAGGGTTTCGCCCACACTAATCCACCTCGCGCGACGATGGGCTGAGAATTCCCTATCACCGTGGTGGAATGTGACGACGTGAGGTCAGGCCGACTTGACAGCGACCTGGATCCGATTCGCCCAGGGATCCTCAAATCCCACCATGGCGCCGTCATCAGCCGTCGCCACCCCGTGGTGACGCAGCCGCTCGCTGAGAGACCCCAGATCGTCGGCGCTCGGGACCTCGATGCGCACGAGCCCCAGACCGAGGGCGAGCCGCCGCCGACCGGCGCCAGCGCTGTTCCAGGTGTTCATGGCCATGTGGTGGTGATACTTGCCCGCGCTGACGAAGAGCGCCTGGGGCCCGAACTCACTGGTCGTCTCGAAGCCGAGCTGATCGACGTAGAAGCGGCGAGCGCTCTCGACGTCACCGACGCTCAGGTGCACGTGGCCGACGGTCGCCGGGCGCGCGGCCGGGTCGGCCAGTGCCGTCTCGTCGAGGTTCTGCTGGAGGAACAGATTCGGATCGAGCGCGAGGCTCGCCATGTCGATCTGCCCGTGAGTCCAGCTCCACTCCGTGCGCGAGCGATCCCAGTAGAGCTCGATCCCGTTGCCTTCGGGGTCGTTGAAGTAGAACGCCTTGCTGACAAGGTGGTCGGCGCTTCCAGTGAACGAGCGCGGGTCTCGGGAAGCCACGGAGTAGACGGCGGCGGCGAGATCGGCCTCGGTCTCGAAGAGGATCGCCGTGTGGAACAGACCCGCTTGGCGGGGCCCGGCATGCTTCAGCTCTGGCGCGTGTTCGAGGATCACGAT
>JAODMX010000248.1 GCA_025464735.1 Frondihabitans sp.
GGCCCTGACGTCCTCTTCGGAGGTCGTCCCGGCCTGAGTTTCGGCGTCTATCGTCCGTCCTCCGCCCACCGACCAGCAGCATTGTCTACGCCCCAGTCAGAGGGGTTTACACGGACCACGAGCTGTCGTTGACTCGGAGAGTCTCGCGGCTCGGATCAGGACGCAAGACACGGCGGGAGTCGACTGGTAGTCGGCTCCCGCCTCGCGTTCTCCGTGCGTCGGTCATTGCGCAGGATCCGAGGATGCAGGAGGATTCTTCGAAACGACTCCTGGGAGCGTGAGACGACATGGCCGAGTTCGAGATTCGTGCTCTGGACGGCTCCACATGGGACGCCTTCGCGGCCCTCTGTGAGCGGCATAGTGGCGGCGGCTTCGGCGGCTGCTGGTGCACGTGGTTTCACCGCGAGATGCACTCCGCTCCGGAGAACAGTACCGGGACCGCAGAGGACACCCGTGACTTCAAACACGACCTGGTCGCGCAGGGTCGCGCGCACGCGGCACTCGTCTTCGACGGGGACACGGCGATCGGCTGGGCGCAATTCGGCAGCCCGGCGGAACTCCCTGGAATCGCGCACCTCAAGCAGTATCGGGCGGAAGCGACCGCCCTACCCGACTACCGCATCACGTGTGTCTTCGTCGACAGGCGTTACCGCCACCAGGGTGTGACGCGTGTCGCCATCAATGGGGCCCTCGACCTGATCGCACAGGCCGGCGGCGGAGTTGTCGAGAGTTATCCGCAGGACACCGGAGGGAAGAAAGTGTCCGCGTCGTTCCTCTACAGCGTCACCCGCACGGTCTTCGAGGCGGCCGGTTTCACGTACGATCGCCCGAAGGGCAAGAATCACTGCGTGATGCAGAAGATCGTCCCCTAGAGACTCCCCTTCCGTCTTGCCGACGGGACGAGTGGGCGCGACAATTGCGGCATGTCTGCGGTGGAGATCGACGCCTATCTTTCAGGGCTGGACGAACCGAAGCGGTCGACCCTGGAACAGCTCCGATCGTCGATCCTTCGGGCGGCACCCGATGCTGAGGAAGGCTTCTCGTATGGCCTGCCCGCGTTCCGGGAGGAGGGCGGTGTCATCGCGGGATTCGCCGCCTTCACGAGCCACCTCGCTTACCTTCCCCACAGCGGGTCGGTGTTGTCACAGCTCGCTTCCGACCTGCACGGGTACGAGCGAACGACAGGATCGCTCCACTTTCCGATCGATGAGCCGCTTCCCGACGAGTTGGTTGCCAAGCTCGTCGAAGCCAAGCGGCGAGACCTGGCGGGGCGATGACCCGCCGCGGGATTGGAATAGCTATTCCGGGTAGAATGCAGTCGTGCCAGTTGGAGAGTCTGAGGGCGAACGAACGCCGACGGAGAGAATCCTCAGCGCGGCGCAACACGTTTTCGCAGCCGAGGGGCTGACGGCGAGCCTCGGAGACATTGCTCGCCACGCCGGTTTGGGCGTCGCAAGCATTTACCGTCGCTTTGGCAACAAAGACGACCTCATTCAAGAGCTCGCCGATCGTCGATTCTCCGTCCTTGTTCAGCGAATGTCGCTTGCGCTCGACGCCAACGACCCGTGGGACGCCTTCAGCACTGAGTTCAGGCGCTCGATTACCGAGTACTCGTCGGATCGCGGTTTTCGAGAGCTGGTTCTCGGTGCCGTCACCGGCTCGTTTGGGTGGGCGCGAGGAAGCGACCCCGACCGACTCGAGCTGGCGATGCACGGGTGGAGCGTGGCGATGGAGGAGGTGATCGATCGACTGATCGGTCGAGCTCAAGAGGTTGGAGCGCTTCGTTCGGACGTCACGGGGTCGGTGATCCTCCAGCTGAGCATCGCGCTGCAATCGGTGGCAGGACTCACGGATTCGGCCGACCACGAAAAGGCAATCTCGATCGTCCTCGACGGTCTTCGACGCGCCTGACTGCGACGGATGCCGCCACGCGCACGGCTACATCCGGCTAGGCTGAAACCGGTTCCGGGGCCACTGTGCGCATCCCGATGTTCTTCTTGCGCAGCGTGAGAACGATGATCGCGATCCCGGTGACTGCCTGCCAGGCCAGGTACGAATACACGCCGCCACGCTCAAGCGCGCCCCCGATTGCGGGGAATGCACCCTGCACCAACTCGCTCACGATCCCACCGGCGCCCAGCGTGACGCTCAAGATCCGGTACCACAATGAGGCCCCGAGGCGTCCCGATCGGAGTCCGACGAAGATCGCAATGAGGTTGGCGGCGAGGATCGCGACGCCGGCACCCCCGATGTGAAGCATGAGTCCGGCCGACGGGCCACCCGCCTGGCCATGGAAGATGGCGACCAGCACCATCCCGGCTGCCTGGAGAAGGCCCAGGATGACGACGAAGACGCGACCCCGCCCGGTCATCACCTGCGAGAGCAGGATCGCTGCAACGGCGAACAGGATTCCCTGAGTCGCGAACGCGGTGTTCATCAGTGGACTGAGTGGCGAGCAGAGCACCCGGCCGCCGAAGTTCGCACCGCAGGTCGTCGTCCCCAAGTCGCTGATGTAGTTGACCGCGTAGCTGTAGCTGGGATTGGTCCACGCTGCCGCGACCACCGCCTCGATGACGACCCATTGGAGTGCCGCGAAGACCGCGATCGCACTGCCGAGAACGAGAGTCCACTTTCTCGTCATGCCGAGCTACCTGCCATTTCAATCGGAATAGTTATTCCGTGACGCTAGCACATTATCGGAATAGTTATTCCGTTTCCGCGAGAGGTGCGCCGACGAGCCGACTCGACACCGCTGCGAGGTGCCACGGACTGCGCGCTGTGGGCCCACGAGCGGCTTCTCGATCCCCCCGCGCTACAAACGAAGAAGGCCCCGCCGAGGCGGAGCCTTCTTCGTTTGTAGCGAGGGCGGGACTCGAACCCGCGACACCACGATTATGAGCCGTGTGCTCTAACCACCTGAGCTACCCCGCCGCGGCCTGCTCGGTGCTTGGCACCGGGAGGACGGAGCCCCCTGTGGGAATCGGACCCACTACCTCTTCCTTACCAAGGAAGTGCTCTACCAATGA
>JAODMX010000273.1 GCA_025464735.1 Frondihabitans sp.
GAGCGGTCCTGGGTGCGGCGCGGAGTCGGCACGACGTCGTCGAGACCGTCGAGGGAGGCGAGGAATCGGTTCTTCTCGCGCTCGAAGACCTCGGGATCCGACTCGAGATCGAATGCTCCGGAGAGGAAGTTCTCCGGGCTGGAGTTCTCTTCGAGGCGCCGCACGAGATAGCTGATCGCCGAATCGAACTCGTGTGGGTGGACCACGGGCGTGTAGAGCAGCAGGCTGCCGACCTCGGCACGGACCGCCTGCGCCTGGGCCGTGGCCATACCGAGCAGCATCTCGAAGTCGACCCGGTTGGTCACCATGTTCTGCTTGGCGAGGTTCCAGGCGTAGGCGACATCGAACAGGTTGTGACCGGCGACGCCGACCTTGACGACGGCCGCATTGTCGGGCACGAGGGCCCAGTTCACCATCCGCTTGTAGTTGGTGTCGGTCTCCTGTTTCGACGGCCAGGTCGCGAGCGGCCAGCCGTGCACGACGGAGTCGACGCGCTCCATCGCGAGGTTCGCCCCCTTCACGATGCGCACCTTGATCGGGGCGCCTCCGCGGAGCACGCGGGCGCGTGACCACTCGGTGAGCAACTGCAGCGAGCCGTACGCGTCAGGCAGATAGGCCTGGAGCACGATGCCGGCCTCGAGGGTCAACATCTCGGGGGAATCAAGGATCCTTGTGAAGACATCGATCGTCAGGTCGAGATCGTGGTACTCCTCCATGTCGAGGTTGATGAACTTGGTCGTGCCCGCCGACCGGGCCAACTCGTAGAGCGGCAGCAGTCGCTCGACGAGGCGGTCGCTCGTCTCCTCGAAGGCCCAGAGCGAGAGCTGACTGGCGACCGCGCTGACCTTGATGGAGACGTAGTCGACGTCATCGCGGGCGAGAAGGGCGCGGGTGCCTTCGAGGCGACGGTCGGACTCGGCGTCGCCGAGGACGGCCTCGCCGAGGAGGTTGAGGTTGAGGCGCGCGCCATCGGCCCGGAGTTTCTCGAGGCTGCGGCCGAGCCGAGCCGGAGTCGCGTCGACGATGAGGTGCTCGACCATCCGCCGCAGGGCCGCTCGGGCCATCGGGACGGTCGGCCAGGGTGCTCCCGACGCTAGGCCGCCACCCGCGGCGATCGCACCCCGGAGGTACCACGGCAAGAACTTGGGGATCGAGTGGCTCAGCTCTTCGAGACTGCGCGCGGCCACGTGCAGGTCTTCGGGCCGGACCACGCGATCGACGAAGCCGAGCGTGAAGTCGAGACCCTCGGGATCGCGGAGCACACCCGCGAGCCGCTGCGCGGAGGGGTCGACTTTGACCTCCCTGGTCGAGTCGAGCCAACGGCGAACGGTCTCGATGGTCTCGTGGGCGAGGTCAGCGGAGCGCACGTCGGACATGATTCGAGGATAAGCCGCGAGTCCGTCTCTACACTGGGCGAATGGCCGAGCAGCTCACCCAGGATGACTGGGCCGTCTGGGATGCGTTCTATGCGATGCGTCGACGGCTCGATCGCGCCCTCGAAGTGCAGCTGCAGGAAGGGTCGGGAGTCTCGGCTCCGGAGTACGAGATCCTTGCCGGGCTTGGCCGCAGCCCCGACCGACGACTGCGAGTCCGTGACATCGGCGAGACGATCGGCTGGGAGAAGAGCCGGGTCAGTCATCAGCTCACCCGAATGGAGAAGCGTGGGCTCGTCCGGCGGAGCGACTGCGACCTGGACGGGCGGGGCACCTGGGTCGAGCTGACCGCAGACGGGCGCCGGGCGATGCTCGAGTCGAGCCGGGGCCACAACGAGGCGATCAAGAAGTACTTCGTCGACGTGGTCGGCGACGAAGCGGAGACCCTGCGAGACGTCTCGCAGCGGATCCTCGCCGCGCTCAACGCCGACGCGCCGCCCTGCCACGAGTCCTGAGCGGCGCTCGGAGGGGTGAGTCGCTCAGTGACCGCGGTGATCCTGGATGGTCATTCGCGGGCCGAACTTCGGCTTGGTGAAACCGCTCGAACCGATGAGGCGCATCACGCGCTCGCGATTGCCGCGCCACGGCTCCAGCAGCTCGAGCATGCCGTCGTCGTCGACCGGCTTGCCGATGAGAGCCCAGCCGACCAGTGCCGGCAGGTGGTAGTCGCCGACGCTCGGTGAGTCGGGGTCGCCGTGGGCGCGTTGGCTCGTCTCGGCCGCGGTCCAGACGCCCACCCCGACGATGGAACGTAAACGCGACTGGATTCTGTCGCCCCCGCGGCCGAGATCGAGCGTGCGTTCGAGGGCGTCGGCCACCGCGCACACCCGCATCACGGTGGCGGAACGCTGCGGGCCGACACCGGCGCGGTGCCAGTCCCAGCTCGGGATCTTCTTCCAGGTCGCCGCGGCGGGCGGCACGGTGAGCCCCACGGGTGCCGGACCGGGCGCCACCTCGCCGTACTTCCGCAGCAGCCAGCGCCACGCACCCCAGGCCTCACGGCTGGTGACCTTCTGCTCGAGGACCGCCGGGACGAGCATCTGGACGACCTGGTTGGCGCGGGTGAGTCGTAGGCCGGGCAGGCGCCGTCGCGCATCGGCGAGAAATGGGTTACCGGAGACATCGAGAGTCGACCAGTCGTCGCCGTGACCGAGCATCTCGGGCAGCGCGCCGATCAGCCACTCGGCGCCGGGCCCCCACGCAGCCGCCTCCACCGACGAAGTGCGCTGCGTCACGCGAAGCGTTCCGGCGCCGTGCGGTGTCTGGACACCGCGCCAGATCGAGCCGTCGACGACTCGGAAGCTGGGGTCGCCGGTGCCGCGCATGAGGCTGCGGAGCGTTCGCCCTGCGTCTACCTGCTGCGCGGGCGCATAGACGGTCGTGATCGGCGGCTGCTGCCCGAGGGCGACTGCGGGGCTCCACGACATGCCGCAATGCTAAGCAGACCGTCGGACACTCGCCGACCACGCGCCGCACCTCAGCCGCGTGAGGCGCCCGCGGCGCGCGCGGCCACGAAGGTCGTCAGCGCCGAGGCGACTCGATCGGGGTCGCCTCCGCGAGAGCCCCGCAGGATCTCGATGGTCACCCGATCAAGATCGCCAGACACCTCTTCGCCCGGCCTCACCTGCTCGACCTCGACGGATCGGAAGAAGAACTCCAGACGCAGCTCGACCTCGGCGACCGCGGCCAAGAGCACGGCGTTGCCGGAACGCCCTGCGAAGAATGCGAGGAGGTCGTCGTCGGCGGCGGGAGCGCCGCCGCTCGCACCGCTCGCCTGCGCCATAGCGCCAGCCCGCGCAACCGCCGCCTCCAGCGCGCCGAGGTCTGCGTCGGTCAGGCTCGGCACCACCTCGCCCACCAATGCGGCCTGCAGACTGCGGTAGACCTCCAGCGCGTCGCTCAGATCAGCCGGGCTGGGCAGCGCCACCCGAGTGAAGCGGTTCGGCTCCATCTCGACCAACCCGGCCTCCGCCAGCCGCTCGAGGGCCGTGCGAATGGGGGTTCGGGAGACACCGAGCCAGGCGATGAGTTCTTCGTCGTGAAGACGTTCTCCCGGGGTGAGCGTGCCGTCGAGAATGGCGGTAAGGATCCGTCTTCTCACGCCCTCGCTCAACAGCTCGCGGGCTTTCTCGGGCCTAACCCGAACGGGAATCGGGGTCATCGAGCGGCACCCACGAGCACACCGCGGTCGCCGATGCGGCGAAAGATCGTTTCGGCAGCAACGACGTCTCGGGCATCGACCGCGGCAGCGAGGCCTTCGAAGACGCCCTCCAGGAACGCCTGGTCGAGACGACTCCCTTGCCGCGCGAGCTGAAACCGCAGCGAGGACCCGAAGCGGAGGCACAGGTCGACGAGGAGGTCGTTGCCGGAGAGCCGGCTCATGTAGGCGAGGGCTTCTCGCATCGTGGCGACGCAGGGACCGGCATCGGCCCCACCATGACTTCGGCAGGCGCGCGCGGCACGCTCGAAGCGCGCCCGGCACTCGATCGCCTCGCCAGCAGTGCAGTTTGCGAAAGCCAGTCGTGCCGAGAGAGCCCAGAGTGCGGACATCACCTGGAGAGAGTGCGCGATGCCGGCGGGTGACACCAGCGAGACGCGGGTGTACCGATTGGGCTTCGACTCGATCAGCCTCATCTCTTCGAGACGATCGAGAGCGAGTCGAATCGGCGTGCGCGAGACCCCGAACCACTCCTGCAGGTCGGTGTCTCGAAGTCGTTCCCCGGGCTCGAACGTGCCATCGAGGATGCCCTCGAAGAGTCGATCGAAGACCGCATCCTTTCGCAATTGCCGCTGGACTCCGTCGCCCGCACCCACTGGAATCGGCATGTCTCCCCTTCTAGCTATTTCACATAAACATATCAGAAGGGATACGAATCACCAGGAAATCTCTTCCCGACTTAGACTCTCGGGGTGGCCGTTCCGAAGATCCTGCTGTTCTACGTCTTCACGCCCCTCCCCGACCCCGACGCGATCCGTCTGTGGCAGCGCGATCTGTGCGAATCGCTGGGTCTCAAGGGCCGGATCCTTCTCTCCAAGCAGGGCATCAACGGCACCGTCGGCGGCGAGCTTTCCGACGTCAAGCGCTACCTCCGCAAGACACGCGAATATCCCGCCTTCAAAGGCCTGGACGTGAAGTGGAGCGAGGGCACGGGAGACGACTTCCCGAAGCTGAGCGTCAAAGTGCGCGACGAGATCGTCAGCTTCGGAGCGCCCGGCGAGCTCCGGGTCGATGAGCACGGCGTCGTCGGAGGCGGGACGAAACTCGACCCCGACCAACTGCACGAGTTGACGAAGAAGAAAGACGTCACGTTCTTCGACGGCCGCAACCGCTTCGAGGCTCAGATCGGTCGATTCGCCGGGGCCGTCGTGCCCGAGGTCCAGAACACGCGCGAGTTCGTCGCCGAGCTCGACTCGGGGCGCTACGACCACCTGAAAGACCAGCCGGTCGTCACCTACTGCACCGGCGGCATCCGCTGCGAGGTCCTGTCGTCGCTCATGATCGATCGCGGGTTCCAGGAGGTCTACCAGCTCGACGGTGGCATCGCCCGGTACGGCGAGCGCTTCGGCGACGACGGTCTCTGGGAGGGCTCCCTCTACGTGTTCGACCGGAGGGGCTCGATCGACTTCACCGACCACGCGGCCGTCCTCGGCTCCTGCGTCGGCTGTGGCTCCGCGACGTCGAAGATGCAGAACTGCCGCGATCCGCAGTGCCGGGAACAGCTCGTCGTGTGCCCCGAGTGCGCAGCATCAGCTCCACCGTGCGCCCAGCACGCGGCGGCAGCGTAGGGCCCCCGCCTCTCAGGGGCAGCTGACCTGGTCTCCCGACTGCGTGAGGTACTGCCCTGGCCCGACGAAAGAGCACTGCTGCGCCAACGACGCCTCGTAGCGGAGGTACGAGATACCGATCGACCCCGCGACGATCAGACTGGCGATCGAGACCAGGATCCCGATGAAGCCGAAGAGACCGGACAGACCGACCTCGCGCGAGCGGCGGAGCGAGAAGATCGCGATGAAGAGTCCGACGATGCCGACGACGGCACCCACCACGATGGACACGATGCCGGATGTCTTCCCGGGGTCGCGACCCTCGTAGTCATCCGGGTAGTCGTCCCCCACTGGAGGCCCGAAGCGCTCAAAGAGAGGCTCGAT
Source organism: Frondihabitans sp. (assembly GCA_025464735.1). The sequence goes on from JAODMX010000273.1 coordinate 5,583, forward strand.
CTCACCATCGGCGGCGCTCGGCTCTCCGACGAGTTCACCGAAGAGCGGCCGGGGGACCCCTGGATCTCCGGGGTTTTCTGACGAGGGAAGGCTCGCGACCGTAATCGGCCCGTCAGCCTTTGGAGCGAACACGGGCGGGGGTGCCACCGGTGGCGGACCGACGGGGCTGGCTGCACCAGCCGCATCGGCAGACGTCGACGCCCCGCGCCGAAAACGGGCGAGTGCCGGATCGTGGTCGTGAGAGGTCGACATCGACTCGACCCTATTACCTCGGTGGGCCATGATGGTCCGTGCGCCCTCGGATCCTGCCCGTCGGCGACGTACGACGACGAACGTGCCGTGGCCCCGAGCCACGGAGAACGGATGAACATGCGAATCGGCATCCTGACCAGCGGTGGCGACTGCCCCGGGCTCAACGCGGTCATCCGGGGGGCGGTGCTCAAGGGAATCCAGATCCACGGCCAGGAGTTCGTCGGGTTCCGCGACGGCTGGCGCGGTGTCGTCGAGGACGACCTTGTGGAGCTCAAGCGGAAAGACATCCAGGGCATCTCCAAGCAGGGTGGCACGATCCTCGGAACCAGCCGGACCAATCCGTTCGAGGGCAACGGCGGCGTCGAACGCATCACGGAGAACCTGGAGCGGCGCGGCATCGACGCGCTCATCGCGATCGGAGGCGAGGGAACCCTCGCCGCGGCCAAACGGCTCACGGATGCGGGCCTCAAGATCGTCGGCGTGCCCAAGACTGTGGACAACGACCTCGGAGCGACCGACTACACCTTCGGCTTCGATACCGCTGTCCAGATCGCCGTCGACGCCATGGACCGCCTCCGCACCACGGGCGACTCCCACAGCCGCTGCATGGTCGCCGAGGTCATGGGCCGCCACGTCGGCTGGATCGCCCTGCACTCCGGTATGGCGGCGGGCGCCCACGCGATCCTCATCCCCGAGCAGGCCACCAGCGTCGAGCAGCTCGCCGACTGGGTGCAGTCCGCCTACGACCGCGGACGAGCGCCGCTCGTCGTCGTCGCCGAGGGTTTCGTGCCCGACCACGAGAACGATCCGCACTCGGAACGCGGGCTCGACGCCTTCGGCCGACCCCGCCTCGGCGGCATCGGCGAACGCCTCGCCCCCCTCATCGAGGAGCTCACCGGAATCGAGACGCGAGCCACGACGCTAGGACACATCCAGCGCGGCGGAACCCCGTCCGCCTACGACCGCGTGCTGGCCACCCGGCTGGGCATGGCGGCCAGCGACTCGGTGGTCGAGGGCAACTGGGGCCGGATGGTCGCGCTGCGCGGCACCGACATCGTGCACGTCGCGTTCGAGGAGGCCCTCGGATCCCTCAAGGTCGTACCCCAGGACAGGTACGACGAGGCAGCCATTCTGTTTGGTTAGAGGCGCCTTGGTGAGAGGCGCCGCTGCGGCCTGCGGGTACGGTCGAGGGATGACACGCGCGATCGTCGTGGCCGAAAGTCGGGCCGCAGAAATGCACGAAGTCGACGACGCCTTCCTCGGGCAGATGGCCGCAGACGGAGACGCCAGGGTCGACGTCCACTGGTCGAGCCTCAACTACAAAGACGGCATGGCCCTCACCGGCGACAAGGCAGTCGCGCGGGTGAGTCCGCTGATCCCGGGCATCGACCTTGTCGGAACGCTCGTCGACGCGACCGAAGACATTCCCGCGGGGACCACCGTCGTCCTCAACGGCGCCGGCATCGGCGAGACGCGGCACGGCGGTTTCTCCGAGCGGGCCATCGTCGACCCCGCACCCGTGGTCGCCCTCCCCGAGGGCATCTCCTCGCGCCGAGCCGCAGCCATCGGCACGGCCGGATTCACGGCCATGCTGAGCGTCCTGCGACTCGAGCGCGACGTCGCACCCGACGCCGGAGACATCCTCGTGACAGGATCCGCCGGGGGTGTCGGATCCGTCGCTGTCGCCCTGCTCTCACGGCTCGGCTACCGGGTCGTCGCGTCGACCGGACGGCCCGAGCAGGCTGACTTCCTGCGCTCCCTCGGCGCCGCCGAGGTCATCGATCGGGCACCGCTGGCCGAACCGGGGCGGCCGATGCAGCGAACACGCTGGGCAGGCGCCGTCGACTCGGTCGGAAGCCACACCCTGGCGAACGTCCTCGCCCAGACGGCGTGGGGCGGCACCGTCACCGCCTG
>JAODMX010000285.1 GCA_025464735.1 Frondihabitans sp.
TCATGGTGCCCTCGAGTTTCGTTACCGTGTTCTGAACCAGGGAAAGGCCGAGCCCACGGTGCCGGATCAGAGTGCCACGCTTGGTGGTGTAGCCGCGGCGAAAAATGTGCGGGGAGTCCTCGGGGGACACCCCGGGTCCGTTGTCGGCAACGATGACGGTGATGCTCGACGAACTCTCCAGGATGCTCACGCTCATTAATCGAGGTGCGTGAGAATCCACCAGAGCGTCAAATGCATTGTCGATCAGGTTGCCGAGAATGGTCGTCAACGCCTGCAACCGCGCGGGATGCTCACCCAAAAGAGAATCAGGAGTGACGGTCAGGGTGATGCCTCGCTCGGTGGCCTCCGCCACTTTGCCGAGCATCAGGCCGATGATCTGTGGCGAATGGATGCGGGCTCGGAGAGTCTGGTCGAGGTCAGCGGTCGTGCCACGGATCTCGTGAACATACTCGAGGGCGTCGGCCTCATTCCCGAGTTCGAGCAGGCCCGCGATGACATGCATCCGGTTGGAGAACTCGTGTTGTTGAGCTCGGAGCGATTCCGTGAGACTGCGCTCACCGGCGAGTTCGCGCGCGAGCCCTTCGACGTCGGATCGGTCTCGAAGTGTGACCACGGCGCCGTGGGGACGCCCACTGAGCGTCACGGGCATCCTATTGATCACCAGACAGTAGTCGTCCGTGATCATGAGCTCGTCGAAAGCGGGGGTGGTACCCGTGAGAAGGTCGCGCAGAGGGCCGGGCTCGACGAGGTCTTCCAATCGTTTTCGGGTGGCATCCATGGGCAGGCGAAGGAGTCGTCGCGCATGGTCGTTGAGGACGCTGATGCGTCCGCCTGGGTCGAGGGCAATTATGCCTTCCCTGATTCCGTGCAGTGTCGCCTCTCTCTCCTGGAGCAGGCGCGCTATTTCGTCGAGTTCTAGGCCGAAGGTTCGCCGTTTCAGGACGCTGGCGAGTCCGAACGAAGCGATCGTGCCGATCGCGAAAACCACGGCCAACCACGCGGCGTAGGACGGAAGCTGGGTGAGGAGCTCGCCGGAAACGGAACTCTCTCGAATACCGACGGACACCTCGCCGGCCATCGAGCCATCGGGACCGTACAGAGGGACTCTCGCGTTGGCGCTAACGCCGGTCGACCCGGAATCCGTGCCCAGGTGAACTTTCCCGTCGACGGCGACCAGGGGTTCGCTGATCTTCTGCCCGATCAAGACCGGGTCGGGGTGAGAATGTCTGATCCGGTTCATGTCAATGATCACGACGTAGGCGGCGCCCGTCCTGTGCGCGATGGTCAGGGCAACGTTCTGGACGGTCGCCGCACATCCCGGTCCCTCCGACGCAAGACAGCTTCGAATCGAAGGAACACTCGCGACGCTCTCTGCGATCGCTGCGGCGCGCGCCTGGAACTCGTCGTTGAGGTTTCCGCGAACCGTCTGGGCGAACAGCAAGAAGCCGACGCTTGTGGAGACAGCAAGGATCACCAATTGAGCCAGAAGAATCTGGCTCGACAGTTTCCGGATCCGTCGTCGCATCACCGTGATTGTCGCAGGGTCGACCCGACAACGCACCTTGAGCACAATGCGCAAAATGAATCTTTTGCGCGATACGCGCTAATGGCGCACAAGCGAGACATTCCCCCAGCAGGCCAGCACACTCAGTCGTCACATGCACAAAAAGACAGAGAGGTCTTTTCCCATGACTGATCATCGATCAAGCCGAGCGCCTGTCCCACATGAGGACGCCGCGAAAATCAGAATCGCCGGCGTCACAAAGCGATACCTCACGCCGAAAGGGGAGACGTTCACCGCCATTCAGAACGTCACCCTGGACGTCGAGCCGGGACAATTCTGCGCCATCGTCGGCCCGACCGGCTGCGGCAAGTCAACCACTCTCGCCCAGGTGTCGGGTCTTGAACGGCCGAGTGCCGGATCCGTGACCGTCGGCACTCGAGTCGTCGACGGCATCACCGAGGGCGTCAGCTACATGTTCCAGGCCGATGCCCTGTTCCCGTGGAAGACCGTCCTTGACAACGTCCTGATCGGGCCGACCCTCCTGGGCACAGGAAAAAAGGAGGCCATGGCCCTTGCCCGGGATTGGCTCCGCCGAGTGGGTCTTGCGGGCTTCGAGGACCGGTACCCGCACCAGCTGTCAGGCGGGATGCGTAAGCGCGTCGCGATGGCGGCAGCGCTGATCAACAACCCGAGGATCCTGCTGATGGACGAACCGTTCGGGGCTCTGGACGTGCAGACCAAGGCGATCATGCAGACCGAACTCCTGCAGCTCTGGGAGGAGTTGCGCCCTTCGGTGCTCTTCATCACTCACGACCTGGATGAGGCCGTGGCCCTGTCCGACAAGGTCGTCATCATGACCAGCAGCCCGGGCTCGGTCAAGAACGTCTTCGACATCGATCTGCCCAGGCCCCGCGGTGATGTGCAGGAAATTCGCCACGAAGCACGCTTCCTCGAACTTCAAGGGCAGATCTGGGAGTCCTTGAAAGACGAGGTCACCCGGGCCTACGCCCGAACGTCAGGAGTTGCAGCATGACGACCACGAGCATCGGCGCAAGCCTCGCCACTGAGCAGGAACCCGATCTGCAAATCACCGGTCGCCGGTCGCGGTCGCGCCACTCGGCGGTCGTGTGGACGGGAAGGATCGTTGTCGCATTCGTGGTGATCGGCGGCTGGCAATGGTTCACCACGATCGGATTGGTCGACAAGTTCTTCTTCGGCCAACCAACCGGAATCTGGGACAGCCTCGTCCACCTCTTCACCCAGGGCACCGCCTTCGGGAGCATCTGGGAGAACCTCGGGATCACGATCGAAGAAGCGGTCCTCGGTTTCGCCCTGGGCACGCTTGCGGGCGTGGTGATCGGCATTCTTCTGGGATCGAACAACTACCTTTCGCTGGTCTTTGGCCCTTACATCAAGGTCGTCAACTCGGTCCCCCGCATTGTCCTCGGGTCGATCTTCATCGTCGCGTTCGGGCTGGGTGTCTTCCCCAAGGTTCTTCTCGCGGCCGTTCTGGTGTTCTTCATCGTGTTCTTCAACGCGTTCCAGGGTGTCCGTGAAGTCGATCAGAACCTCGTTGCCAACGTGCGGATCCTCGGCGCATCACCGCTCCAAGTCGCACGCCACGTGACGATTCCCTCGGCGATGACCTGGATCATCGCCAGCCTTCACACTGCATTCGGGTTCGCGATTATCGGCGCGCTCGTCGCTGAGGTCCTCGGTGCGCAGCATGGAATCGGTTTGATCATCAGCCAAGCGCAGGGGAGTTTCGACCCCAATACAGTCTTCGCCTGCATGGTCATCACCGCGGTGGTCACCCTCGGTGCCGAGTACTTCATCGGTTTGCTGGAGCGTTCGCTCCTGAAGTGGCGGCCGCCGAACCGCTCGCAAACCGCCGCTGCGATCTGACTCTTTCCTCCCCACCACCCACTGCTGACATCGACGTCAGCGACGAAAGGACATACCCATGAAAAAACGCGCACTAGGTGCAGTGGTCGCTGCTGGAGCCGTGGCGCTCAGCTTGGCCGCCTGCAGCAGCAACACCGGCGGCGGCACCTCATCCGGCTCGACAAACGCCGCGTCGATGCCGACAGTAACGATGATGGTGGGCGGTATCGACAAGCAGATCTACCTGCCTTACGAACTCGCTGATCGACTCGGCTACTACAAGAAGTATGGCGTCAACATGCAGCTCTCCACAGAGCAGCAGGGCGGGGTCGGCGCCGAGGACGCGATGGCATCCGGACAGGTCGACCTGGCCGGTGCGTGGTACATCCACACCGTCGATTTCCAAGCCAAAGGAAAGGATGTCGTCAACCTCGTCCAGCTCTCCGGGGCACCCGGTGAACGGGTCATGTGCGGCACGAAAAGCGGTGTGCACTCTGCGGCCGACTTCAAAGGCAGGACCATCGGCGTCACTGACCTTGGTTCGGGCACCGACGAACTCACCCAGTTCCTGGCTTCACAGCAGGGCATCTCTCGGTCCCAGTACAAGACGTTGGCTGTCGGTGCGGGTTCGACGGCCATTGCGGCCATTCAACGGAATTCCGCCGACTGTGTCATGACGACGCAGCCAACGGTGGGCGCGCTGACGTCGAAAAAACTCGCGTACCCGGCGATCGATCTCGCCACCGCCAAGGGAGCCACTAACGCTCTCGGTGGTGACTGGCCCGCCGCGGGACTGCTCGCGAATGCCGCGTGGGTGAAAGCAAACCCCGTTACCGCGCAGAAAGTCGTCGACGCCCTGGTCGCGACCATGCACTGGATCACTACACACACGGCAGCGGACATCGCCAACAAGCTCCCCTCGGAGTACGTCCAAAACAGCACCATCACCAAAGCGCAGTACATCGCTGGCCTCGCCACCGACAAAGGTCAGTTCCTTCCCGACGGCATCATGCCGACCAGTGGCCCGAAAGTCATCTTCGCGATGGAGAAAGCCCTCGGAGTCGACACCTCCAAGGTGAGTATCTCCGGGACATTCACGAACAAGTACGCGCTGGCCGCAGACAAACTGGAGGGAATCACGGTAACCACGACACCCGCCGGATCCAACGGCTAATCATCACGACT
>JAODMX010000298.1 GCA_025464735.1 Frondihabitans sp.
GATCGGTCGAGTACCTGCGGCGTTAGGAACCGGCTAGTCCGAGCTCCGCGGGGCGGAGCTGGCGACTCAGCTCGGTGTAGACGGTCACGGGCCCGATTCTCGTGGTCTTGAACGTGATGTGATGACGGGCGAAGGCCGCCAGGAGCGTGTTGGCGTCAGGGAGGCCCAGCCGGCTGGCCGTCAGGTAGACGAACTGGCGGGACGCATTTACCTCTGAAGTCGTGACCCCCACTTTGCCCTGCCCGACCCCCCACGGGGCGATGTGCAGGGTCCCCAGTCTCACCGTCGCTTCAGCGAAATACTGAGCCGGCAGCGCAGTCCAGTACTCCGCGTAGACGTTATCGAGGTGGTGGGCGACCAGGTAGCGGTCCGCCGTTTGAAGCTGCTGGTCGGTTACCAGTGCGCGCGCTCCGGCCAGGGCGTGGTGAGTCACCCAAACCGTTTGCCACGCGCTAACCACAATGAGGACGGCGGCGGAGAGCGCCAGCGCTGCTCTGAAAGTAGAGATCCGCCACGTGCTGTGGACGATTTTCGGAACCGCGGTCACGGACACCCAGTGGAAGACCATGGCGAAGGCGATCGACGTGACCGGGAAGAGAACGAAGAGGTAACGAGGCGTTCCCACGTACCAGGAGAACGGCGAGCCGAGGTAGATGAGGACGGCGACGGGAATGACGAAGAGAATCACATCGCCGGGCAGGCGCGGAGCCATACGGAAAGTGAAGATACTCAGGAGTCCTCGCGCCCGGAGGACGACACCGACGATGAAGAACACGACGATGGCGAGGTAGACGGCCGGTGTGAGCCAGTGAGGTTGAAAGGGATTCAGCCCGAGATATTGGTGCCCCACCAGGTGCTGAAGGATCGAGACGCGGTCGCTGAGAGTGGTGGACGGCTGCGGGCCGCCCACTCCGAGAGGCGCCCGCGGATTCGTCACGAACCACGCCAGTGCGGGGAAAACCCCAATGATGATCCCCGCAGCACCAAGGAGAACCCCTCGCCAGGAGCGGGCGAGGACCGGCAGGATCCATAGGCTCACCGGAAGAAGAATCTCCAGGCCCGTGAGTCCCAACCACAGTGTCAGGCCGACACACAGCCCGAAGAGACCGAGCCACACGGCTCGAGGCCAGACCGCAAGCGCACGACGCTCTCTGTTTTTCGCGAAGCCGGCCGCTCGAAGCGCGAAGAGAATCGCCAGGAGGGCGAAGAGCTGAGTGACGTCGTACGAGCCGTAGCTCCGGGTGCCCAGATAGACGCGCGCGTAGGGACCAGCCGCGAAGAGAGCACTCGCGAGGACTGCCGGCCACGGCTTGACGAAGACGACCCGGCCCACGAGAAAGACAACGAACGTCGTGATCGCGGTGAGTGCGACTTCCACGAGCCTCAGAGTGAAGGGATTCTCAGGCAGTCGCGTGACGAAGTAGAGCCCCGCTTGCAGATACTGCTCCAGCGAACCGTTGTAGTTCTGCGAGGCCAGATAGACGTACTGGCTTTGGCCGGTCAGGATCCTGTGGGCCATGATTCCCGTCATCGACTCATCACCGTCCAGCGTGACTGTGCTGATGCTCAGGCTGTAGATCGAAAGGAAGATCGATAGAACAACTGCGCCCAACGCGCCAAGTGTCGGCCATGCGGAACCCCGACTCAGGAATTCCCTGACCAACCGGTGAGTGGAACGGGACGTTGGCGGCGGCGGAGAACTCACTCGGCCACACTAACCCGGCGCTCATCCGACATCGGCGATCGGATGAGCACGACAGCAGAGAGTCTCGAAGTCACCGCCCTCGGCTTTGCGGCATTCGTCCATAGCCGCCATGACCGGGTCAGAGGAAGGAGATGAGCAGGGCGATTGCTGCCGCAGCCATGACGGCAAAGGCAACCCAGAGCCCGATCCTCGACCACACGCCGCTGGTGTACCTGCCCATGAGCTCGCGACGTCTCGAGATTCGGACGATCAGGAAGATGAGCGGGACAGCGACGATCCCGTTGAACACGGCGGTAAGCACCAGCGCCTTGATCGGGTTCAATCCGACGAAATTCAGCACGAGACCGACCAGGGTGCCGATGATGATGACGAGGTAGAAAGCTCGGGCCTGCTTGAATTTCCGGAACAGCCCCTCCTTCCAGTTGAAGGTCTCGGTGATCGCGTAGGAGGTCGACCCGGCCAAGACCGGGATACTCATGAGCCCGATCCCGAGCACGCCGACGGCGAAGATCACCTGGGCGAGGAAGCCTGCGTTGGGAAAGGTATGCACGAGCGGGCGCAACGCCTTCGCCGCATCGGCGGCAGAGACGATGTTCGTGATGCCACCCTTATTGAGCACAACCGCGCCGACCAGAATGATGAACCACGCCACGACGTTCGAGAAGAGCATGCCGAGTACCGTGTCGACCCGGAGTCGCCGCAGATATCTCTGCGAAATGCGAGGCGCCGCGCCGCCTTCGCCCGTTCGGTGTTCCACTACTTCGTCTTCGACGACATTGCTCGTCTGCCAGAAAAACAGATAGGGGGAGATCGTGGTCCCGAAGATGGCCACGACGACGAACAGGAAACTCTCGTTGAACGCGAAGTGCGGCACCAGCGTGCTCTGGATCGCTGTCGCCCAGGGAACGGTGATGAGAAAGGCTGTGATCAGGTAGGCGAACAGCGCCAGCGCCAGCCACTTCAGGATCCGGACGTAGGTTCCGTATGAGACGAGAACTTCCAGGATCAGGATCACGACGACGAACGCGACGGCGAGCAACGCGAACGGAACATGCGGGAGGAGCAGTTGGGCGCTAGCGGCCATCGCGCCGATGTCGGATCCGATGTTGAAGGTGTTGGCGGCCGCGACGAGCAGAACGATCGGGAAGAGGACTTTCTTGGGATAGGTGTCGCGGATGACGGCTGCGAGCCCTTTCCCCGTCACGGCACCGATCCGCATGCATGCTTCCTGGACGGCAATCATCAGGGGAAGCGTGAGGAGCATCGTCCAGAGGGTTCCGAACCCGAACTGCGCTCCGGCCTGAGAAGAGGTGGCGATCCCCGAAGGATCGTCATCAGCTGCACCCGTAACGATCCCGGGGCCGAGGATCCGTAGGATCCGGCCAAATCGCCCATCCCCCGCCGGTTTGGGGAAGACGACCGCACTCGGCACGTCCACGCGCTCGGCATCGGCCAGTGTCTCGTCCGGGAGTTTGGGCCCGCACGGCGTCCCGTGGCACCGTGTCGATCACGGGTGCGCCGCCGCTCGATGCGTCGACGATCACCCCGAGCACCTCCCGTGGATCGGGCGTCGGCCTCC
>JAODMX010000308.1 GCA_025464735.1 Frondihabitans sp.
GAATTTCGGGCCGCATAAGAAGTACCTGCCCTACGTCGAGGGCGAAACACACCACACGATTCCGTTGGTGACGGCGGACGACGATCTCCTCTACCCGCGAGACTGGCTCGAGACGCTGGTCGCCGCGTATCGCCCCGAGGATCGCGTGGTCGTGGCACACCGGGTGCACCGGATCGCAGTCGTGCGAAACGACATCGCTCCGTACTGGACCTGGGGTCGGGCGACATCCTCGCGCCCCAGTGCGCGGCACTTCGCGACGGGCGGTTCCGGGCTCGTCCTTCCGCCCGCCGTCCTCGACCACCTTCGTGAGCTGGGGCGCGGGTTCGAGGGCCGCGCGCCCACGGCCGACGACGTTTGGCTCAATTTCGCGATCCTCGACAGCGGGCATCGGGTGCGTCCGCTTCTTCACCTCGAGGAGTCCGACTACGGGCAGACCCGAGGCATCGGGCGCCACCTGGTCGAGCCCCTGATGGTGCAGAACGTCTTCCACGGTGGGAACGACGCGCAGATCGACCAGACCTACGACGCCTCGACGCGGTCGACCGTCCTCGCGGACGTCTGAGACCCGGCTAGTCCCGACGCCTCGGCCTGTCAGACTTGCCTGGTGCCCGAAGAACCTCCGCCCAGCGTCGAAGCGACCACCCACGGCGTAGGGCCGTGGCCCGGTGGTCAAGCCGCGTGGCCCACCGACGCGCACTTCGACCACGACCTCCTGCGCGAGGGCGACACCCGCAACGTGATCGACCGCTACCGCTACTGGACGATGGCGGCGATCGTCGCCGACCTCGACGAGCACCGTCACCCGTTCCACGTCGCCATCGAGAACTGGCAGCACGACCTCAACATCGGGTCGATCGTGCGGAGCGCCAACGCGTTCGCCGCCGACACGGTGCACATCATCGGCCGGCGACGGTGGAACAAGCGTGGCGCCATGGTGACCGACCGCTACCAGCACGTGATCAATCACCCGGATGTCGCCTCCTTCGTCGACTGGGCCCACGAGCACGAGCTCTCGATCCTCGCGATCGACAACGTCGACGGCTCCGTCCCGATCGAGACCTTCGACCTGCCGGAGAGGTGCGTCTTCCTGTTCGGGCAGGAAGGCCCCGGCCTGTCGCCCGAAGCCATCGCGGCGGCGGAGGCGGTGTTGGAGATCGTGCAGTTCGGATCCACTCGGAGCATCAACGCCTCTGCCGCGGCCGCCGTCGTGATGCACTCTTGGATCCTGAAGCACGTTCGGTTCTGACCCGCCGCGTGGCGCTAGCGTGGTGTCATGTCTTCCGCGAATCTCCTCGGTGTGCCCGAGACGCTCCTTCCCGCTGAGCCCGAGGTCGCAGCTGACCTCGTCTCGACGTCGCTCGTGGCAGTTGTGACGGCCCACCCGACTTCGTCGCTGGCGTGGGCGCTCCTCTCCGACGAGACGAGTGCCGCCGGACGCGACCTCGAGGCCTATGCCTACGCGCGAGTGGGCTACCACCGCGGGCTCGACTCGTTGCGAAAGGCCGGGTGGCGCGGCCAGGGTCCCGTTCCGTGGGCACACGAGCCGAACCGTGGAGTGCTCCGGGCGCTGTACGCACTTCGTCGGGGCGCAATCGCCATCGGGGAGGAGTCCGAGATCGAGCGGCTCACGACCTTCCTCAACGATGCCGACCCCACTGCGGTGGCCGCCATCGAGGCCGTCTGAGGCAGCGCTGAGTCGCCACTACCATGGTGCAATGCCGGATCATGATCAGTCGTCTCGCCGCGTTGCTCTGATCGGAACCCGCGGTTATCCGAGCTACTACGGCGGGTTCGAGACCGCAGTGCGCAAGCTCGCGCCGTTCCTGGCCGAGTCGGGCTGGGACGTCACCGTTTACGGCCGCGACGGCGCCACGCGCCAGGACGACCCCGATCGCGATCCGCGCGTCAAGACACGCGTCACGAAGGGCGTCGAGACCAAGTCGCTGAGCACCCTGTCGTACGGGCTCACGGCTGTGCTCGACGCGGCGATCCGCAAGCCCGACGTCGCTCTCGTGATGAACGTGGCGCACGGTTTCTGGCTGCCGCTGTTGAAGCTCCGCGGCGTGCCGACCCTCGTCAACGTCGACGGCATCGAGTGGGAGCGAGCCAAGTGGGGCACGCTCGCCAAGTTCATGTTCCGTGCAGGAGCCAGAACCACGGCCTGGTGGGGCAACCGCCTGGTCTACGACGCGAAGGAGATCGCGCGCTACTGGAAGGTTCGCTTCGGCACCGATGGCGTTTTCATCCCCTACGGGGGCGAGGAGCCCGGCGACCTCCCGGCGCCCGACGAGTCGACCCATCGGGGTTACGCGCTCGTGGTCGCTCGTTTCGTGCCGGAGAACACGATCGAGGAGTTCATTCGGGCGGCCGAGATGATCGGCGAGACGCACGACGTGATCATCGTCGGCTCCACCGGTTACGGCGGCGAACTCGAAGAGAGGGTCGCGGCGCTCGCCGAGGCGAACCCGCGCGTGACCTGGCTCGGCCACCTGAGCGACGACAAGCGGCTTCTGGGGCTCTGGCAGCACGCGGGCGCCTACTTCCACGGACACAGCGTTGGTGGCACCAACCCTGCGCTGGTGCAGGCAATGCTCTGTGGGGCCCCGACGGTGGCGCGCGACACCGTCTACAACCGTGAGGTGCTCGACGACACGGCCGTGTTCGTGCCACCGGTTGCGGCGGCGATCGCGCGTGCCGTGACCGACTTGCTGCAGGATCCTGAAGCTCAAGAACGCCTGTCGGTTGCGGCTCGCGAGCGCGCCCGGCAGCACTACACCTGGGCGGACATCTGCCGCCGCTACGAGGCCGAGCTCGAGTCGCTGCTCGAAGGGCGGCCCCGCTGGGTGACCGACCAGCCTTAGCCGGTCCTTGCGCGGTGGGCATGGTGGCGCGGAGGGGCTAGCCGATGAGGGAGGGTCGCAGGTCGCGCATCGTGCGGCTGCGAGTCATGCGCGAGGCGGCGATGTAGGAGAACAGCAGTGCTCCGACGAGCCAGCAGCCGAGCACTCCCGCGTCGGCCCAGGCGGCGCTCATGCTGCCGCCGTACATCAGCTGGCGGATGGCATCGACGGCGTAGCTCATCGGCAGAGCGTGGTGCAGAGCGGCGAGCGGTGCCGGCAGCGTCTGCCAGGGGAATGTGCCGCCGGCGGTGACGAGTTGGACGAGCATGAGCACGAGCCCGAGGAACTGGCCGACGCTGCCGAGCCACACGTTGAGCGCCATGATGATCGCCGCGAACGTCACCGAGGCGAGCACCATGATCGCGATCATGCCGGTCGGGTTGACGACGTCGAAGCCGAGGGCGAACTTCACGATGGCGAAGAGGGCGAGCATCTGCACCAGGCCGAGGACCGCGGGGGTCAGCCAGCCGGCGAGGGTGATCCGGGCGGGAGCTTTCACCGCAGTGATGGCGCGCTTCGAGATCGGTTTGATGATCAGGAAGAGGGCGTACATGCCGATCCAGGCCGCGAGGCTGATGAAGAACGGGGCGAGGCCGGCGCCGTAGCTTCCGGCGCTGGCGACCGAGGCATCCTTGATGTTGACGGGGTTCGCGATGGCCGAGGCCTGCTTGTCACGCGTGGCAGCCGTCGTCGCCGGGATCTTCTTGACGCCGTCGTTGAGGCCGGTCGTGAGTTTCGCGGTGCCGCTCACGAGTGAGGCCGCGCCGGAGTCGAGCTTGGCGATGCCGGTCGAGAGCGTGCTGGCGCCGGTGGCCGTCTGTGATGCGCCCGTCGACAGGGTCGAGGCGCCGCTCGCGGCGGACGCGATTCCGTTCGCGAGTGCTGGGGCCGACGCGTTGAGTGCGCTAGCGCCCGTGGCGACCTGCGCGCTGCCGTCCTGTAGCTTCTGCGTGCTCGCCTGCAGTGTGGTCAATTGGGTCACGAGAGCGTCCGCCTGCTCGGAGGCCGCCGTCGATGTGCTCTGGTTGGTCGCGTCGATCACCTGCGTGATTGCGCTCGCCTGGGCGGCGCTGAGGCCGGCTTTTGAGTAGACGACCTTGAGCGCCGCCTGCTGCTGGGCGGCAGCTGCCTTCAGAGTGGTGGGGAGTGCGGCGACCGCCTCTTTCGCGGTACTGACGTTGTTGGTGACGTTCTCGTTCAATGTCTTGTTACCGGCCGCGACAGCATCGGCACCGGTCGCCAGCTGCTCCGCCGACGCAGGCAGCCCCGCCGTCTGCGACTTCAGCGTCTGCAGGCCCGAGTTGAGCGACGAAGCGCCCGACGCGACCTGCGACGTGCCCGACGCGAGCGACGAAGCGCCGCTGGCAGCCGAGTCGAGACCGGACTTTAGCTGCTTCGCGCCGTCGACGAGTTTCTCGGATCCGGACGCGGCCGTCACAAGGTTCGAGCGGACCTCGCTGAGGCCCACGAGGAGCGTCGCGGCAGCCTGCTTGCCGACCTCCTCGGTGACGGCCGACCGGATGGAGGTGCCGGCCTGGTCGGCGATGGTCGTCGACAGGTAGCTCGTCGTGTCGTTGGTGGTGAGGTCGATCTTGGCGCGCGTGGGATCCTGCGAGCTCGTCGAGGTCAGGTCGGTGGAGAACGTGGACGGGATCGTGAAGACGAAGTTGTAGGTCTCGTCTCGGATGCCCTTGTCGGCCTGCGCCTGAGTGACGACGTGCCAGTCGAAGTTCTTGGCGTCGACCAGCTCTTTGGTGACCTTGTTGCCGTAGTTGACGGCGTTGCCGTCGGAATCCTTCGCACCTGCGTCGTTGTCGACGATTGCCGCCGGGATGTGGTCGAGCTTCGCGTAGGGGTTCTGGTTGGCCCAGAGGTACATGCCGCCGTAGAGCAGCGGCACCACCATGAGGGCGACGAGGGCGAGCCGGGCGAGCGAGGTGGCAGTGAGGCGCTTCAGCTCGGAGCGGATGAGGGCGATGATCTTCACGATTGGAGGCTTTCGGGCGAGACGGCGGTCGGTGTGGTGGGGGTGTCGACGCCGTCGTCGATCGGGAGGAGTCGCTGGACGTGCAGGGCCGCGGCCACGCCGGTCACGACCATAACGGTGAAGCCGCGGGCGCTGAGGTCGGTGACCACGCGGAACCAGGCCTCCGTGTCGCCGCCGTGGCGTTCGGGCGAGGTGATGACGAGACCCTTGATGCCCGGGCGGAGGATGGCGAGCTCGGTGAGCAGCCGGATCCTTGCCTCGGTCGGAATGGTCTTGACTGGAGCGTTCTCGAAAGCGGTGAGGCCCACGGCCTCGAGGAACGCGCGGGCGTTCTCGCGGTCACCGTGGTGGTCGGCGAGTGCGAGCTCTTCGCGCACGACGGTCAGCACGCTGAGGTCGGCGAAGGGCTCGGCGACGGTCGGCGTGTCGATGAGTGCGAAGGCGGCGCGGATCGCGGCGGCATCGTCCACGCCGTCGATCAGAACGCGGCCCGTCTCGGGCTTCATGCGTCCCCCGGCGATGAGGGACGCGAGCGTGGGGGCGCCCTCCGTCTCGACCGCTGCGATTCCGGGAACGTTGGTAGTCGCTTCGGCAGACGTCTGGGGGAGCGGGGCG
Source organism: Frondihabitans sp. (assembly GCA_025464735.1). The sequence goes on from JAODMX010000308.1 coordinate 5,503, forward strand.
CCTGGTCCGTCGCCGATGCCGATGGCTTCGAGCGTGAGTTTCATCGGGATTCCTCCGGGGATGGGGTCGTGGTGTCAGGGAGCGTGCGCAGGATCTCGTCGGCCTCGCGAGCGCCGAAGCCCACGATCGAGAGCACGGAGAGGACGACGAGGCGACGCCCCTCCTCGCTCGTGATGTCGTAGCGAGTGGCCTCGTCGAGCACCGAGATCGCTGAGCTCTCGACCAGGCGCGCGAGGGTGTCGACGCTGATGTCGGTGCGGAAGGCGCCAGTGTCGACGCCCCGAGCGACGATCTCGTGGACGTGATTGCGCAAGGGCCGCAAGGCGTCGCCGACGAGGCTGAGCTGCGGGCCACGCAGGGTGAGAAGCGCCATCACGCGGATGTGGTCGACCTCGTGCCAGATCCGCGCGCCGATCGCGGCGAGTTGGAGAGCAGGATCCGAACCCTCGAGTTCGGGTGCCGCGCTGAGCAGTGCCGCGTTGATGCGGGTCGCCCCGTGCAGGGCGAGCTCCCGGAGCAGGTCATCGCGGGTCGAGAAATGACCGTAGATCGCTCGGCGGGAAAGGCCCGCTTCGGCTGCGATCGCCTCGAGGGAGGCGCTGGGATCGCGATTGAGGAGGGTTGCCGCGGCCAGGATCAGGGCTTCGCGGTTCTCGGCCGCGTCTTTGCGCGGGGCTCGGGCCCGCGGTTGTGCCGCGGGGGTGGTGGTGGGCATGGTTTGAGTATACGCCTAAGTTGCACTGTTGTGTGCACTTTAGTGGTGGGTGGTGACCGAACCGTCATCGCTTGCTTTTACCAGCGATCGCATGAGGGGCGCCTGCACCGCTTCCGGTGGAGAATGACTGCGTGACTTCGATACCCCGCCGGGCTTGACCAACTTCCGAGATCTTTGCTTCCGCTTTGTCAGGGCGCAGGCGAATCGACTTCTCGCCCTGTCGCAGCCGCATGTGTCAGCCATCGTCGATGGGGCTGCTTACCGAGTTTCTGGATCACGATGAGTTCGGTCTAGTGATCGAGCAGCTCGGTGAGGTCCTTGGGAAGCGAACGGACGCATTGCATCGGAGATCGCCAGCATCTTCGAAATGCTTCTCGAGGTGATGGACATCGACGCCCCAGGGCTTGAGAAGCTTCGCGCGCACTCCGTCTAGCCACTTGTCATTCGTTGGCCTCACGATTCGGCTTCGACCCGGCACACGCGGGAACGCGTCGTCGACCCAAACCCTGACAGTCCGCTCGTTGCCGCAGTCGCGGTGTCGTGTTGTGGTGCGGGTTGAGGGACAGAAGTAGATTCGTCGCGTGTCCATCGATCAACTCGGGCTTCATGACCCTGACTGTTTGGTGCGGCAGGCTGCCGTCATCGAGCTGGCTCCTCGTGCTAGCGAGCACCCTCTTTGGATCATCGGACTCCTCAAAGGCGCGCAATGACATCTGGAGGTCGTCTTTGCGGCTAGCGTCTGCTCGAACGAGAACTGCTCCAGGCGCGGTCGGTTTGACGACGTATGGCCTCTTTCCCGGCGATTCCACTCCGCCCGCTGCTCTTCGCAGCCGGGTGCGTCCGGCCCCGACCAGCCGCCTCGACGCGCTGCGCGGAGAGGTCCAGAGCGCGCCGACACATGATGAGTCATGCGTCGAGCCGTTAGTTGCGACGATCCCATGGTTCGCTCTGCCGATCTGAGGTGCGAGCCCTGTAGGACTTCCGTTTTGAGCGCCACCCAGTGACCTCAGTCGCGCGCAACGCGGCTCGCCATGATCGGGGCGACGCGCCTCGGGGTGGATAAGGAACTCGCAACCTCCGCGTTGACATCATGCAGCTGGATCCCTAGATTGTAGAACGTTCCACACGCTGAGCGTCGTTGGAAATCGCGTTCGAAGGAGAGCTGCGTGGATGACCGTGCACCGGTGACACTGCAGGACATCGCCACCGCAGCTAGCGTCTCCGTATCGACCGCTTCGCGCGCCCTCACGGGAAGGGGTGACCTAGCTTTAGGGACGCGCAATCGCGTTCTGGGAGTGGCTAGCAAGCTCGGCTACGGCCAACGTCGCTCTCTGCGGGGGCGCAACTCATCCTTGGATCGAACGATCGTCGAGCTGGTCCTCGGAAGTTTCGATGACGCTTGGACCGCCGCGATTGTCATGGGAGCTCGACGAGCTGCCTTTGACCGCGGACTTGACCTCGTGCTCACACTGGCGCGCGAGGATCCGACCGATGACTGGCCCGCGCGCGTCGCCGCGCGTCGATCCTGCGGCGTTGTTCTTGGTCTCATCAGACCCACTCGACGGCAGCTCGCCACTATGACTGCAGCCCATGTACCGGTTGCCGTCATTGATCCTCGATCAGATCCGCGGGGAGAGGTGGCGAGTGTCGGCACGACGGATTGGCAAGGAGGCTTCGACGCGGGGAAACACCTTGTCTCCACGGGCCTCAGCACGTTTGTCGTCGTCAGGGGTGTGCCCCGTTACAGGTTCGGTAGGGCGCGAGAGGAAGGATTCCGCCAAGCCATTGCGGAAGTCAAAGAAGAGGCCGTCATTTATCAGATCGACGGTGCGTGGACGGGAGCCGATCTTGTCCGCGACATCGCAGCACTCATGAAGAGAGCGACGACGCCACTAGGCATTTTCGCCTGCAACGACGACATGGCCTTGGCTTGTTATGCCGCGGCTAGCAGTCTCGGCCTCCGGATTCCCCACGACATCAGCGTCGTCGGCTTCAACGATGAACCGCGAGCGGCCCTCGCCCGCCCACCGTTGACGAGCGTTCACCAACCCCTCGAAGCGATGGCCGCGCGCGCCGTCCAACTCGTGACGGACGAGGACCTCAGCCCTCGCCGAGCCTTCGATCGCATCGAACTGCCGTCACGCCTGATCGTGAGGCACTCGACCCTTCCGAGGCTGTCCGACGACACTGACCATCACCGCCCCGCTCAGACTCGATGAAATTTGCGCAAACGCCCCCGGGGCCCGATGAGAAGTGCGACTCTACGGTTCGATCAAAGGAGATCCCATCATGAGCCCCATCGCTCCCCTTAGCCGTCGCGACGTCATGAAAGGTGCGCTAGCTGCCGGCTTTACCATTGCCGCAGGAAGCGTCCTCGCTACCTGCGCCGGCGGTGCCGCTCAAGCCGCGACTCCGACCAGGACCGCACTCGGTATCACCACGCGGTCGACGATGCCCATGTCTCGCCGTGACTTCTGGTCCGCACCTTCGGCCGCCAGTGTTCGCGAGATCGGGAGTGTTGTGCCGACCACGACGAGCTCGGAGGTCCCGGGGCTCCCGACAAGCGTCCCTGGGCTGGGCATCCCCCTGGGCGGCATCGGAGCGGGGTCCTTCATGGTCAATCAATCGGGCACCTTTGGGCCGTGGTTCTTCGGTGGGTCTCAGGACGACAGTTGGGAACTCCGAGCCTTGAGCCAAGCGGCCTTCCACGTGAGGGAGCAGCAGGGGGAAGAGACCCCAACCGTCAAGACTCTGGCGGCGAAGGGCCCCGAGGTCTCGGGCTCGTCGGCATCAGTGTGGGATTCACCGTTGAGCGCCTGGAACACCTTGGAGCCGGGGGATGGATCCTATGCAGCGCTCTACCCATTCGGTTGGACCACTTACCGGCCTTTCGAGACCGATATCTCCATGCGGTTCTTCTCACCCATCGTTGCCGGGGAGGACCGCCGCTCATCGCTTCCCGTGGCATACTTCGACGTCCGACTGGTGAACCACACCGCCCAGAAGCGCCACCTCTCGGTCATGTTCACGATGCCCAACGTGGCGGCGCACGTCGGTCGCCAACCCGAGACGGTGCGCGGGGGACTCACCAGCTCCGCCTCAGCGAACGCGCGTACGGGGCTTCAAGCTGTAACGCTGTCGTCCGACAGCCCTACCAACACGCCTGATGCCGTCAACTCAGAATGGACCATCGCCGTGGCGCCGCAGCACGGTCAGCACGTGACCTTCGCGTCCTCCTGGAATGCCTCCGGCGACGGTTCGGACATCTACTCGCCATTCAGCGCGACTGGTCAACTCGCGAACAACCAGTTGGATGACTCCCATTCGGCCGGCGCCCTCTGCGTGGATGTCGATCTTGAGCCCGGCGCCGGCTCGACCATCTCCTTCGCGCTCTCATGGGATTTTCCCCAAGTGGCGTTTGCCGACAACAACACTGTGTGGATGCGTCGATACACCAACTTCTACGGAGCTCAGGAGGATCTGCAGAACAACTACATCCCCGGGTCCTACCCGTTCCACCGCAGCCTTCAGATCGCCTCCGACGCGCTCACCGCGCACGATGAGAACCTCGGCGCTGTGCACGCCTGGTGGAAGCCGATCGCGCTCGACGCCACCTACCCGCTGCCCCTTCGCACGGGAGCCCTGAATCAGCTCGCGCAGATCCCCTTCAATACCGCCCTGTGGGAGGGGGGCCTTGTCTCGAACACAGTGTCGCCTACGAGCGGAACGCGCCTCGGAACAACTGTTCCCGGAACACACCTCTACCTCAGCGTCGATTCGAATGCGGGTGGTGGTGCCAACGGCGGCCAGGGCACCGAAGTCGGCACCTACAGCTATCGGGCCTACACCCAGATGTTCCCCTCGATCGAAAGGGACCGGCTCGTCGCGAAGATGGAGGCAGTAGCAGTCGATCCCAGCGGCGACCCCGTCGACCCGGGTCTCACGTCGTCCACCAGCGCTGCGGACTACTCCGCCAACGGCGACCCTTTCGTCACCTGGACCCAAGGGGCCCAGCCCGCACCGGGCACGGTTTGGTTCATCGATCGCCCCAGCGAGAGCCTCTTCCGGATGTACGACTACGCACGAACGCATGGGGATGAAGCGTTCCTGAGTCGCGCATATCCAGCGATGAAGAAGCTGCTCGCCTACGTGCAAGCCACGATCCCTGCGGGGACGTACCTGCCGGAGGCTCCCTCGCTCCTGAACCCGAGCCCGGATCTCAAGAGTCCCTTGCCGTACGCCAACGTCTTCGATGTCATCCCGGTGAACAAGGTCGACGCTTACACCTCTCAGCTTTACCTGCTGGCCCTTGAAACGATGATTGCGACGGCATCGTGGCTTGGCGACAAGACCACCTATGGCCGCTCGTTGCGCACGGTGCTGGACCAGACCCGAGCGGCGTACGAATCCACCTTCTGGAACGCGACTCGAAAGTACTATCGATACACCCCCGGGCCGTCGGCGAACGACGACAGCGTCCTCCTGAGTACCTTCTTCGCCCAGCACCTCGCCGAGCGAGCAGGCCTGCCCGACTTGGTGAATGTCCAGCGGTATCGTGCGCACCTGAAGACGCAAGCTGCCCTGTTCCGGTCGCAAAAGGACGCGGCCGGCAAACTCATCGGTTACCCGAATATGATCCCGACGCCCGGAACGACATCGTTCCCGTACTCCGGACCCTTCGGGCTCATCTACGAGACGGGCGTGTGGCCCACTGTGAATTACTTCACAGGCGCCACCTACGTTCGGGCGTCAGCACGATTCCGGGATCGGAGCCTCGCGGCCTACGGCCTGAGCCTCGGTTCCTCCGTCGCCACCCAGATCTGGCAAACACCGGCGCTCGGGTACGAATTCAATGCTCCCCTCCAGTGGGAACAGGCCGACGCGACGAAGTTCATCTACCCCGCCTTCCAAAGCAACCTCGCATCATGGGAGCTGCTCGACGCAGTTAAACCGACAGGATTGCCGCGGCGCATCTGATCGAACTGCTATCGTTGTGCAACGTTCCACACTCGCTTTAGTCGCGGGGGAACCTTGCACGACGAAGCCGAAATCCAGAGGGGTTCGGTTCGGCCTTAGGGCTGGACATCGGGCGGAATCCGGCAGTTGACGGGAGTTCGTCCACTTGCACGCGCCGGCACGTGAGCCGGCAAGTTCTCAAGGACTCCCATGTTGAAAGAACCCGCCACAGGCCTGCCCGCAACTGCCTCCAGGACAGGAGCCTCGACTCGACTTGCCCCGGGCAGCTCGACCATCATCATCGTGATTCTCGTGGCCACCTTCGTGGTCGTTCTCAACGAGACCATCATGAGCATCGCGCTGCCGACTCTCATTGTCGAGCTGGACATCTCGCCGAGCACGGCTCAGTGGCTCACGACTGGATTCGCTCTCACTCTGGCCGTCGTCATCCCGACCACCGGTTTTCTTTCTGACCGTTTCAGCACGCGCACCGTGTTCATCGTTGCCATGAGCCTTTTCAGCATCGGCACCGCAACAGCCGCAGCGGCTCCGTCCTTTCCGGTCTTGCTGATTGGGCGCCTGGTGCAGGCGCTGGGCACGGGGATGATGATTCCTCTGTTGTCGACGTCAGTCCTGCTTCTTGTGCCGCAGGGATCGCGCGGCCGGATGATGGGCTACACGGGAATCGTCATTGCCGCGGCGCCTGCCATCGGGCCTCCCTTGTCCGGGCTCATCCTCGACGTGCTGAGTTGGCGGTTCATGTTCATCACGGTGTTGCCAATCGCCCTCGTCACCCTAGGAATCGGAGCGTTCACGCTGCGGTCGATCGGCGAGACGCGGTCCGCCAGCCTCGACGTCCCGTCCGTGATTCTCGCCGCCATCGGCTTATCGACATTCGTCTTCGGGCTCAGTTCTTTGGTGTCAGCCGGGGGAGCGGCACTCGACTCCCTCGGTGCGCTAGCCGTTGGCCTTGTCTCGTTGACAGTCTTCAGCATCCGCCAGAGGAGACTGGCGCGCAGGGGGCGGGCGCTTCTGAATCTGAGAGTCTTCTCCTCGTCGACCTTCACGGTCGCCACGGCCTGTTTCGCAATGAGCAGTCTCGTCCTCTTCGGCAGCCTGGCTGTGTTGCCCATCTATCTCCAGGATGTCCTGCACCTATCGACTCTCGCGACTGGGTTGGTGCTCCTGCCGGGCGGCGTCACTCTGGGGGTCTTGGCTCCGGTGGTGGGTCGGTGCTACGACCGATTCGGACCATCAGTGCTGATCTCCTGTGGGGCGGCCATCGTTTCAGCTGCACTGTGGCTCATGTGGGGGCTCTTTTCTCCGACTACTGGCGCTGCCCTGGTGATCGGTCTGCATGTCTTGCTCTGCGCTGGTTTGGCTTGTCTTTTCACGCCGCTGACGACCTCCGCCCTCGAGCATCTACCGCGCCGACTCTATGCGCACGGTAACGCCGTCATCAGCACCGTTCAGCAGGTCATGGCCGGTGCTGGAACGGCCATTCTCGTGGGGGTTCTCGCGGCCTCAGCTACGGCGCACGAATCCTCGGGGGTGCCCGCGGTATCCGCGACGACCTCCGGAGTGCGTGCGGCCGTCCTCGTGGGCGCTCTCGCCTCGCTCATTCCGCTGGGCGGCAGTTTCGTGTTTTACCGTCTCAATGACCGGCAGCGGTATCGGCCTCGTAGAGGCTCCAGATGACTCCCTGAGGGTGACGTTGGTCCCGGCTCTCGGCCGCGAGCCTGCACTGGGTCGACAGCAGATTCGGTGTGGCTCGCTATGTCCTTCGGAAGTCACGAGCGATGGCGACAGAGGCGGCCATATCGGCGGCTGCCGTCAGCCCTGAAGCCATGGCAGTGATGACGGCGGCCGGAATTCTCGGATCGGCTCGCTGTGCAACGTCACCGGCTGCCCAGACGCCGGCGCGATCTGTCCGCCCGAGGGCATCGACCTCGATACCATCACTGCCGGAGCCAATACCAAGATCGTCTGCGAGCGAGGATCGCGGAATCGCGTTCGGCGGGATGAACACGCACGCGGCCTCGACGACCTCGCCGTCGTGCAGCACGATCCTCACGCCAGTTGCTGAACGGCTCACCTCGGCTACGTCTTCGGGCGCCATCACCGGTACCGCAGACGACAGTCCCCGCAAGAGGCCACCCACGTGATCGGCGTGACTTCCGTCGGAGATCACGGCAATGGTGCCGGACGCGAACTCGTGCCCGTGGCAATATGGACACGGCAGTACGACATCACCCCAGAGTTCGTGAACCCCGGGAATGGGCAGCAGGGCGTCGTCCACACCACTTGCTATGAGAAGGCGTTCGACACCCCACTCAAAACCCGACGTGACGAGCACCAGTCCCGCCCCCTCCTCCCGAGCTGACTCCACGCGCTGCTGGACGATCCGCACCCACGGATAGGTGGCAATTTCGGAGTGTGCAGCGGACCTCAACGCCGCAGGCTCAGCCCCGTCCCACCCGAGCACGTTGCCCATCCGAGCCGACGACGCATTGCGGTAGCGAACATCGTCGAACACGATCGATTCGACGTGCATCCGCCCGAGAGTGAGTGCCGCCTGCAACCCAGCAGGGCCACCACCGACGATTGCCGCCTCATATTCACGAGCCATAAACCCATTCTGGCCGCGCGCGCCAACTGCGACCAAGCTTGCCCACGGAGCCGATCACCGCTTGAGAAACATGCCCTACCGGCCAGGCGCCGAGCTAGTTCGCCGAGCGATGAGCTTTGGATCGATGACAACATGCTTTGCCTGAGTACGTCCCTGCAGGCGTTCCAGCAACAAACCAGCGCCGACCGCTCCGGTGTGCTCACCCGATTCGTCCACTGTCGTGAGCGAAATACTGCTGATCCCGGCCGTGAAGACGTTGTCGTATCCTGTGACGGAGAGGCCCTCCGGGACGGCGATGGACCGTTCATCGGCAGAGCGAAGAACGCCCAGCGCCGCAATATCCGCCCCGGCAAAGATGGCCGTTGGGGGGACGGCGCGCGCCAAGGCAATGT
>JAODMX010000310.1 GCA_025464735.1 Frondihabitans sp.
CCATGTCGGCGTCCGTTTCCCCCTCGGCGGGCACATGCCCGAACGACTCGTAGCCGCGCAGGGCGGTCTCGGGTGACCCTCGGCTCACCCCGAGTTGGAGACGTCCGTCGCTGATCAGGTCCGCTGCGGCCGCTTCTTCGGCCATGTACAGCGGGTTCTCGTACCTCATGTCGATCACGCCGGTGCCGAGTTCGATGCGTGAGGTCCTGGCTGCCATCGCGGCAAGGAGCGGGAACGGGGAGGCGAGCTGCCTGGCGAAGTGGTGGACGCGCACGTAGGCGCCGTCGATGCCGATCTCCTCGGCCGCCACCGCGAGGTCGATCGTCTGGGTGAGGACGTCGCGGGCGGTGCGCGTCTGCGAGCCCGGCACCGGCTGCCAGTGGCCGAATGAGAGGAATCCGATGCGCTTCATGACGGAGGGAACCAGGATCCTGAGTTCGCCATTCCCGATTCTCATGCGAATGCATGAAATGCGAGTGGGAATCCCCGGAGCGATCAGGGCGCAGGTCACGATGAGGACGACCTGCACCGCGGGAAGTATCGGCTGGTTGCCACGTCCGTGGCACTCTGGTGACATGTGGGTAGTGAGAGTCGGGATTGTCACAGTGACCTGTGTCGTCGCCGTGACGCTTGCGGGGTGCACCGCCTCGTACAAGCAGGAGCGTGCTGTACATCATGCCGTCAGCGCACCGTCAGCGACCCCCACACCTCATGAAGGGCTGGGAAGTCGAGCTGGATGCTCGACGTCTATGGAACTCGCGCTTGATCCGCCTCCGCACGAGACACGCCTCAACGAACTCCTCGGGTCACTCGTCGTGTGCACGAGTGTCAATCAATGGCAGAAGACGGCGACCGCTTACCCCACTGCACTGGGGTTGACACACATGACAGAGAGTCAGGCCGTAGCCCTCCTGGCGCTCCTTTGCGCCGTGCAGTCAGGAGGTGATGGCCCGACCATTTGTCCTGCAAAGTGAGGCGCGAGACATGCCGTTTGTCCCCCTGGCGACGACGGAACGTGGCACGGTAGTGCGCAGGCTGGGCGTGCTTGTCACGGGCAGTTACTGTTTCGACATGGCCGACATGAAGCGACGCACGTTTCAGAGCGGCCGGTTGCTTTTCGGATTCACCGCCGTAGGTTTCGTGGTTGGCGCGGTGGTGCTTCTCGCGGTGGAGGCCCACCTTGATGATTTCGCATACGGCCCCATTTTCATGTTCATGGCTGGCATCGGCGGCGCGGCGGCCTGTGCGATCTCGGCGGGGGTCTTGATCACTACATCGCGCGGCCTCAGAGACGCGTCGTGGTCAATCCCGACCTGGATCGCGATGGTCGTCTTTGTTCTGTCGTGGGGCGCATTTCTGGCAGTCATCTACAGCACGCCTGATGACCTGCTCATCGGAGTCGCTGGGGGAGTGGGTAGCTGGGCTGGGTTGCCTGCTGGTGTCGCGTTGGTCATGGCTCCCAGGCGCTACGCCGCCGCCCTCGATGGAGACGTAAGACGATCGCGCGGCTCGAGTCTCAGACATGCACTCCAAAGCCCGCTCAAGCGGTGCAGCTCTTGCCGTTGAGCGACGCGTACACGACGCTCTGTGCATTGGGACGGCTAGCAACCTCGCAGACGCCCGCAAAGGTCACCGAGACAAGCCCGGTTGCGTGTACGTCGAATTGGTGTGTCTGGTTCGCAGCGACATCTGACTTGTCGAGGAGTTTTCCATTCGCTCGAATTGTCACACCAATTGTGTCGGCTGTCGTGGTTGTGGGAATTCGTCCGACCTTGACGATCACGTGAGCCGTGGGAGACCCAGAGAAGGAACACGAGGCAAGGCTGAGACTCAACGCGGCGACGAGTAAAAGAGGCATAGACAGGCGGAGCGATGAATGCATAGCTAATAGTGGGGGTTGGGCCGTCAACGCTGCCACCCCGCCACTGGGTGACATTCTGCACGCGAGGTGATGAGGCGCCGCTATGCCTGCGTTTCCACCGCCTCGTAGGCCTGCCACATCGAGGCGTATCGTCCGCCGCGCTCGAGGAGCTCGTCGTGGCTGCCGATCTCGGCGATCCGGCCCGAGGCGAGCACGCCGATCCGGTCGGCCGCGCGGGCCGTTTGGAGGCGGTGGGCGATGACGATCGTCGTCCGTCCCTGCGCGACGTTCTGCATGGCGGCGGTCACCCGGGCTTCGGTGAGGAGGTCGAGGTTCGATGTGGCCTCGTCGAGGAGCAGGATCGCGGGGTTCACGAGCTCGGCCCGCGCCAGCGCGATGAGCTGACGGTGTCCGGCCGAGAGCGAGCGACCCCGTTCGGAGAGCTCGTGCAGATAGCCGCCGGGCAGTTCCGTGACGAATTCGTGTGCTCCGACGGCCCGGGCCGCGTGCTCCACCTCCGCATCGGTGGCGTCGGCGCGGCCGTACGCGATGTTGTCGCGAACCGTCCCGGTGAAGAGGAATGCCTCTTGCGGCACATACCCCAACTGCGTGCGGAACGCGTGCAGATCGAGGCTTCGCAGGTCGTAGCCGTCGACCAGGACGGCGCCCTCATCGGGGTCGTAGAAGCGTGCGAGAAGCTTCATCACTGTCGATTTACCGGCGCCGGTCTCGCCGACGAGCGCCAGCGTTTCGCCCGGCGCAACGGAGATCTCGATGTCGTGAAGTGCCTCCGGCGGTTTCCGGGCCGGGGTCGCCTGCGCAACGCTGATCGACCGAGCCGCCGCAGGTTCGCGCCGCGCGGGTGCCGCGGTGGCGGGAACCACCACGGGGTACGAGAAGCGCACGCCGCGCAGGTGTAGAGCGCCCGAAAGGCGCGGCGGGACCGTCGGATCCTGCACCTCCGGGGTCAGTGTCTCCAGCTTCATGAGATCGCTGATCCGCGACACCGAGACCCGTGTCTGCTGCCAGGAGTCGAACACCTGCGAGAGCTGCTGAATCGGCGAGAAGAACATGTCGATGTAGAGCAGGAACGCGATCAGCGCGCCGGAGGTCAGATGCCCCTGCGCGATCAGCGTGGCGCCGACACCGAGCACGATGACATCGGCGAGTCCGGAGAGGAACTGCACGAACGGGAAGTAGGTCGCGACGAGCCGCTGGGCTGCGATCCGGGAGTCGAGGTAGCGACGCCCGAGGCCGTGGAAGTGCGCCATGGTCGCTTGCTCGTGCACGAACGCCTGCGACTCGCGGACGCCGGACAGGCTCTCCTGGAAGTCGGCGTTCACGATGGCGATGCGCTCGCGGGCCTGGTCGTACAGCTTCGTGGATCGGGCCCGGAAGAGGACGGTGGCGGCGGCGAGCGGGACGACCACTGTGAGCGTCAACAGGCCGAGCTCGGGGTTGATCAGGACGAGCGCGACGCCGACTCCGACGAAGGTCACGATCGAGACGAGGGCGGAGAGGAGCCCGTTCTCGATGAGCGACTCGAACTGGTCGACGTCGGTCGTCATGCGGGTCATGACACGGCCGGCCATCTCGCGTTCGTAGAAGTCGAGAGAGAGCCGTTGCAGCTGGGCGAAGATGCGCACCCGCAGGGAGAACATCACGCGCTGGGCGACCCGGCCCGTGACGAAGGTCTCGGCCATGCCGTCGACGAGATCCGCGAGGGTCACCACCAGGAACAGGCCCGCGGCGACGAAGAGCACCGTCAGGGAGCCTTTCTGCACTCCGGAGTCGATGCCGGTCTTGACCAGGTACGGGCCGAGGAGCCCGGCCAG
>JAODMX010000329.1 GCA_025464735.1 Frondihabitans sp.
AACGTGTCTTGAAGTGCCCGCGCCGGGTGGTCCGCGTAGAAGTTGAGGGCGTCGCAGTTGTACCACTCGTGCTAGAGCTCGGGGCCTTCCGCGATCTCCCAGCCCATACCGATGAAGATGTCGCCGAGTTTCTCCTGCAGGAGGCTCAGCGGGTGCCTCGCACCCGGTTTGCGGCGGCTTGGCAGCGCAGTGACGTCGATTCGCTCGTCTTCGAGCCTCGCGGCTTCTTCGAGCTCGGCCAACTCCGTCTCGCGGGCAGCGATGGCCTGGTTGACGCGGCCTCGACCGGCCCCCATCAGCTTGCCAGCGGCCGCCTTCTGGTCGTTCGGCAGGTCGCGGAGGCCTGCGTTCATCCGCGCCAGCGTCGAGCCCTCGCCGATGTGCTCCGCCCGGGCGACCTTGAGCGCCGCGACGGTGGATGCGGCCGTGATCGCCGCGAGGGCGGCGTCGACAGCGCTCGCGACCGAGGCGTCGGTGATGGCTGGCGTGTCTGACACGAGAACCAAGCCTAGCGAATGCGCGGGGGTGCGCTTTGCACGCTGTGCTCGGCCGTGGTCCCGCGGCTAAACCCTCGTCGCCGGCTGTCGCGGTGGTCCTAGGACCACCGTCACGGCCGACGGCGAGGGTTTAGTGGCGGACCGGGGCGGGCGGCAAACGGTGGGGCGGCGTCAGTGCTGCGCGAAGGCACTCTCGTAGAGGCAGACGGAGGCAGCGGTCGCGAGGTTCATGCTCTCGGCGTGGCCGTAGATGGGCACAACAACCGCCCGATCGGCAAGGGCAAGGTTCTCGTCGGTGAGACCGCGGGCCTCGTTGCCGAACAACCACGCCGTCGGCTCGGCCAGGATCCCCTCGTTTCGCACCTCGAGGAGATCTCCTCCCTTGACATCGGCGGCGAGCACCTGCAGCCCGGACTCGGCGCAGCGCCGAAGCACCCCTTCGAGGTCGACCCCGACGGCGACGGGCACGTGGAACAGCGACCCTGTCGTCGCACGAACGACCTTCGGGTTGTAGAGGTCGACGCTTCGGCCGGTCATGATCACAGCGTCAGCACCAGCCGCGTCGGCCGCCCTGATGATGGTGCCCGCATTACCGGGGTCTCGGACCTCCTCGAGGATCGCCACGAGGGTGGGGGCGTCGTCTCCTCCACCGAAGATGTCTTTGACACTCGTCGGAAACTGTCGGCAGACGGCGACGAGACCCTGCGGCGTCACGGTGTCGGCCATGGCGGAGAGCACATCTTCGGTGACGAACTCGATGTCGACGCCGGCATCGACCGCAGCCTGAGCGAGCTCGGTGTAGCGCTCGAGCGCCGTCGGCGTAGCGAAGAGTTCGACGACGAGCTCCGGGCGGAACGACAGGGCCTCGGTGACGGCCTGCGGTCCCTCCAACAGAAAGAGCCCGGTCTGCGACCGGGCGTCTCTCTTGGCCAGTTTGGCCACCGCGCGCACCCGTGGTGAGCGAGGGTTGTCAATCATCTGGTTGCTGGGCACCTGACAACTATGCCGCAGCGACGAGAAGAACTATGCAGCGTCGACCTTCGGCGCCGACGTGTCGGCGGGAAGAGCAGCCTTCGCGGTGGCAACGAGGCCAGCGAAGGTGGCGGGCTCGTTGACCGCGAGGTCGGCGAGAATACGACGGTCGACCTCGACGCCGGCCAGGGCGAGACCCTGGATGAGGCGGTTGTAGGTCAGGCCGTTCGCGCGGGACGCGGCGTTGATGCGCTGGATCCAGAGGCGACGGAACTCGCCCTTCTTCGCACGGCGGTCACGGTACGAGTAGACGAGGGAGTGGGTGACCTGCTCCTTGGCCTTGCGGTACAGACGCGAACGCTGGCCGCGGTAACCCTCGGCGCGCTCGAGAATGACGCGACGCTTCTTCTGGGCGTTTACGGCCCTCTTGACTCTTGCCATCTTCTTGTTCCTTTATCTAATTCAGACGGCTCAGCGGCCGAGAAGCTTCTTGATGACCTTGTTGTCGGCCTTGGACAGCACCTGGTCGGTGTTCAGACGAGCCTTGCGCTTGGAGGACTTCACCTCGAGGTTGTGACGCATGCCGGCCTGCTGCTTCATGATCTTGCCGGTGCCGGTGACCTTGAACCGCTTCTTCGTGCCGGAGTGGGTCTTCATCTTGGGCATAGTCGTACTTTCTTCTTCGTAAACCGCCAGATGTCGACCTGGCGGTGCGAGGCGCCGATTACTCGGACTTGGCCTCGGTGGTCTTCGAGCGCGCAGCGGGGGCTGCGGCCTTGGGCTTGGCCGCTGCTGTGGTAGCGGCCTTCGGTGCTGCTGGCGTGGCGGCTTTCGGCGCAGCAGGAGCTGGCGCCTTGGGTGCGGCAGGTGTGGCGGCCTTCGGCGCGGCAGGTGCCGCAGTCTTGGGTGCGGCAGGTGCCACGGTCTCGACCACAACGGGTGCCACGGTCTCGACCACAACGGGTGCTGCAGTCTCGGCCATGGCAGGTGCTTCCGCCGCGGGTGCGGTGGCTGCGGCGGGTGCGGTCGGTTCTGCCTCGCGTGCAGCGGGAGCGGGGTGCTTGGGCGGCTTGTTGGCCACCTTGCGCGCCTCGGCCTCCGCCTTGGCTTCGGACTTGTTCTTCAACGGACCGATGACCATGACCATGTTGCGGCCGTCGATCGTCGGGTTGTTCTCGACCGTGCCAAACTCCTGAACGTCTTCGGCGAAGCGCTGCAGGAGACGAACACCCTGCTCGGGGCGCGACTGCTCGCGCCCACGGAACAGGATCATCGCCTTGACCTTGTCGCCCGCCTGGAGGAAGCCCTCCGCGCGCTTGAGTTTGGTCTGGTAGTCGTGGGTGTCGATCTTCAGGCGAAAACGAACCTCTTTGAGGATCGTGTTGGCCTGGTTACGACGCGCTTCTTTGGCCTTCTGGGCCGCCTCGTACTTGAACTTGCCGTAGTCCATGATCTTTGCCACGGGCGGCTTCGAGTTCGGTGCAACTTCGACCAGGTCCAGGTCGGCCTCCTGCGCTAGGCGGAGTGCCATGGCGATGGGGACGACGCCCACCTGCTCGCCAGCGGGCCCGACAAGTCGGACCTCAGGGACGCGGATGCGGTCGTTGGTACGGGGATCGCTGATGCGGGGCTCCTCTTGTCTGTGCTCTTCTCGAAGACGGTGGGTCTCGAGGGCGGGAAAGAGGAAACCGGGTGCCGCCTGCTCGCGCAGGAACACCGTGCCCTTCGTGCTGCTCCTCTGGCCTCAGCCGGTCGGAACGGGGCACAACAACCCGGTAACCTAGTCGAACGGTCAACGCGGGTGGGAGAATCTCCACTTTCGTAACGGGGTGCAAGACCCCGTAGCCTCGAGAAGTTTAGCAGAGAGACGCACCATGAGCGACACCCCCTCCCCGAACACCTCCCCCTACGACGACAAGGGCGACGGCATCGACGAGGTGAGTGCCGAACGCGACATCGCTGAGGTTCCTGCCGTCGAGGTCATCAACACCGTCGCAGTCCACCTCCTCAGCGCCAGCGCGGTCAAGGTCGGCCTCGCCGACTCTCCCGAGACGCAGATCGACCTCGACGAGGCGCGCAAGCTCATCACGGCTCTCGCCGGGCTCGTCACGGCTGCGGCTCCCGAGGTCGGTGACGTCCATGCCCGCGCGCTCCGTGACGGACTCCGCACGGTGCAGCTCGCGTTCCGCGAGGCGTCGGCGATCCCCGATG
>JAODMX010000332.1 GCA_025464735.1 Frondihabitans sp.
CGCGGTGAGATCCCTGCCGACGTCGATGTCGAGACGCTCTCGATGATCAGCGCATCGATGGTGTCGTACCGGGTGATGATCCTCCGGAAGCCGGTCGACCGCGACTTCCTCGTCTCGCTGATCGACGGAGTGCTGCTGCCCGCGGTCGGGCTACGTCAGAGCGTCCCCGCGTAGCGTCGTAGGTATGCGCATAACCCACGTCACGCTTGGCACGCGCTCGCTCGATGAGGCCGCGCTCTTCTACGAGTCCGTTCTCGGCTTGGTCGTCGATCGACGCCCCGAAGCCGTGATCGTTCACGCCGGAACAACGACAGTCGAGTTCCTCGAACGGAACGAACCGGGAGTCCATCACCTGGCGTTCACGATTCCGTCGGACCAGTTCGACGAGGCGAAGTCATGGCTCACGGCGAAAACATCGTTGCTCGTCCGGGAGGGCGCTGACGAGTTCGAGGGGCCCGGCTTGTGGAACTCCCGATCGGTCTACTTCGACGGGCCCGACGAGTCGATCCTCGAACTCATCGCGAGGCGGGATCTCGAGAACCCGTCGGGACGCGCCTACGATTCCACCGGGATCCTGAATGTCAGCGAGGTCGGGATGGCTGCGGACGATGTGCCCGCTCTCGTCGAGATGCTCCGTGCGCGGGCGAGTGTGCCCGCATACGGCGAGCCGGGCCCGACATTCGCGCCGGTCGGCGACATCGAGGGGCTGCTGATCGTCGTGTCGCCTGACCGCACCTGGTTCCCGACGGGCGACCGGGGCGCCGCCGATCGTGGCATCACGGTCCGTGCGATGGGGGGAGTTGCGGGCGACTATGCCGTTGGATCGCAGGGCCTGCTCATCATCGAAGGCTGACACGGTTAGCGTGGAGGCATGACTTCGTCTGACGTCTCCTCGCTCGAGATAGCCGAGGGCGGCGCCCGAGACGTCGATGCCTGCGTTGCACTCTGGCTGGAGGCCCTTGCTGCGCGCGATGGCCACGAGGCGGCCGCGGGTACGGCCGAGAGATGTCGAGGGAAGTTCGTGCTGCCTCGGGTGGCGTTTCCAGTTCTTCGGGACGGAGCGGGCGAGCTCCGTGGCTTTTCGCTCGTGACCGGCGCAGGAACGGGGCAACCCGAGGATCCGGGCGACGCGGCGTACCTTTCGCTGCTCGCGGTGGAGCCCGGCGTTCAGGGTCGAGGGTGGGGGTCGCGGCTGCTTGCGTGCGCGGTTGACTCGGCCCGTGCGAGAGGGTTCCCGGGGATCGTGCTGCACGTGCTGACCGACCACGTGGTGGCTCTCCACCTCTACGAGTCGCGCGGTTGGACGCGGATCGGCGAGACGTTCGAGCACCCCCTCCGGGGGCGACCGACGGCGACGCTCGAACTGAACCTTGTGGCGAGGTGAGTCGCTGTTGGGCGCCGTGACGTCAGACGCCCGGGCAATGCCCGGCCCTGGCTCGGGCAGGAGTCGACTGGTGGCCGTCACCGTTCTCACCGCCCTGATCAGCGTCGCGGTGGCACTCTTGCTCATTGCGCCGTCCCATTCCGGCCCCGACCTCGTCGTCCTGGCCGTGATGCTCTCGATCAGCTTCACCCGGGAGCGAGCAGGTGCGACCCTTCGCGAGAAGGCGCTCGGTGCGGTCGCGCTCCCGCTTGTCGGAATCGGTGCCGGGCTCGTGGGTGCCCTCCTGGTCGCGGCGCCGGTCGTCGGTGCCGCCGTCTTCGTCATCGTCACGAGCGGCGCGATCTGGCTCCGGCGGTTCGGCCCGCTCGCGTCCCGTCTCGGCACCCTGATCGCGCTGCCGTTCATCGCCATCCTTGTCGCACCGCTGCCCGTGCGACCCGGCGGATTCTTCGCCGGTTGGACAGCCCTCGTGGCCCTCACCGTCGTCGTGGTGGGCGCGCTCCTCGACCTCGGGGCGCAGCGGCTCGGCCTGATTCCTCCGATCGAAGCGAAACCGCCGGATCCTGCGCCACGTGTTCCGGCTGCCATGACGGGTCGCCGACGGATCGCGGCCAGCACGCGCATGGCCGCGCAGATGGCCGTCGCACTCGGCGTGGCCTTCCCGCTCGGGCATCTGGCCTTCGGGGAGCACTGGCCCTGGCTGGTTCTGACCGCATACATCGTGTCGAGCGGGAATCGCGGGCGGGGCGATGTCGTCTACAAGGGAGTGCTCCGGATCCTGGGCGCGCTCGGTGGTGTCGTGATCGGCACCCTGCTGGCGCTGATCGGGCACCACGGTGACCCGCTGCTTCTCCTGGCCCTCGGCGTGGTGATCGTGGCCGCGCTGTGGCTCAGGCCGCTGAACTACGCCTGGTGGGCGGCCGGAGTGACCGCTGCGCTGGCATTGCTCTACGACTACGTCGGATCGACGTCCTCCGACGCGCTCCTGATTCGCCTCATCGCGATCGCTGTCGGGGGAGTGATTGCGGTGCTCTCAGCGTGGTTTGTGCTGCCAGTGCGGACGGTCGACGTGGTTCGCCGGCGGGTGGCTGACGTGCTGGCAGCGGTGTCGGGTGTGCTCGGGGAGTTGCTGGAAGTGGGAGCTTCGAGCGACGTCCAGGAGTCGGACCAGGCGGCGGCGGCCGCGCGCGCAGCAGCGCTGCGCGACAGGTGGCGTGAATACACCTCGGCGCTTGCTCGACTGCGTGAGGTCTCGCCGGCGCTTCGGGCCCACCGAGTGGCCATCCGGCGCGGCGCCGGGGACGCGCATCCTGCAGCACTCGTCGATCTGCTGGTGTTAATGGAGGAGCCGCTTGCCGTGCTCGTCGAGACGGCGAGAGAGGGTGTCGTGCCGCGGGGTGCGGTCGGGCGGGCGGCGAAGCGTACCGGCGAGGCGCGGCGTGTCCTTGGCGGCCGCGAGGTGCCCGACGGCGGAGTGAGACAACAGCTTGAGCCCGCGGATCCTCCCTCCCGGGCGGCTGCCCGCCTAGTGTCGACCCTCGATGCGCTGATGCCCAGCCTCGCGGCGCTCCGCCGCTAGCCCGGCCGCGCGGCGCCCGGCCGCACCGAGTGGACGAAAGTCGACGTGAAATCAAGCCGGAGCGTCGGAAAGCGTCCACTCGGCGAGGCTCGCGAGTTACGCGAGTGAACGGCCGAGGGCGTCGAGGAGCGATTCGGTGCCCTCCGGGCGTTCGGTGGGGCGGTCGAGGTTCTCGAAGTAGGCGCCGTGCTCGGTGAGCTTCAGGTGCGTCGATGCGCCGTCGTCGGTCGGCAGCAGCTCGACCGTCGCCATCGAGAACGAGATCTTCACGCCGTCGAAGTGCATGTCGTACGAGTAGACGATTCGCTTGTCTGGCACGAGATTCTGGAACACGGCGTCGTAGGTGAACCGTTGGTCGCCGTGATCGCCCTCCAGGTGTTCGGCGCCGCCCTCGCGGAAGTCGAGCGAGTAGTCGTAGACGCGACCGTCTTCGGACGGGGCGAACCACGCGCGACGGCCCTCGACGGTCGCGAACGCGTCGTAGACGCGGGCGGGCGGAACGGGGTAATCGCGCTCCAGGACGAAGGTCTCGTGGGCGGTCAGGGGGATGGCGGTGGTGGACATCGGTTACTCCTTCGGAACGCAATCGGTGGAATTGGAGTGGGTGAAATCGGAGCGGGAATTGTCGGAGGTGAGGTACTCGCCGAGGCGATCGAGCTTGTGCGACCAGGCGGCGCGCCGATCGGCGATCCACTCTTCGGCACGTCCGAGGGCAGCGTTGTCGAGCTCGCAGATGCGGACGCGGCCCACTTTCCGCGACGTCACGAGACCACCGTTCTCCAGCACCCGGAGGTGCTGCATCACCGCGGCGAGTGTCATCGCCATGGGGGCTGCGAGTTCGCCGACGGAGGCCGGCCCGCGACTCAGGTGGTCGAGCATCGCGCGACGCGTGGGATCGGCCAACGCCTGGAAGGCCCGGTCGAGATCGACGTCCTGCGATTGGTTAAGCATGTGCTTAAGTATCCACGCGGGAAGTCCGCTGTCAAGCGCTTCTCAGGAACGCGCCACCACGGGTTCGCGGCCCGCGGTCACGCCCTTCGGCAGGCCGACGAGTGAGACGATCCCGCTCAGCGCGAGCAGCACGGCGACGATCACGAGGACGCGATGGAACCCGGCGAGGTCGAGGACGCCGCCGGTGATGACGCCGACGAACGCCACCGCGATGAGGCCTGCGACGCGGGCGATCGCGTTGTTCACCGCCGATGCGATCCCTGCCTCGGCGGGAGCGATCTGCGCCAGTACGGTCGAGGTGAGCGGTGTCGCCGTGATCGTCATCCCGAGTCCGAAGAGCACCACCCCGGGCACGATCTGCCACCAGACGTCGAGAGGATCCCGGGTCAACAGCATCCAGAGGAAGCCCACGGCCGTGATGAAGGGCCCGATCGTCATGAAAGGTCGGGGCCCGAAGCGCCCGGCGAGACCACCGATGGTGCGTGAGAGCACGAGTGACACGATCGTCGTCGGCAGGGTGACGAGTCCTGAGACGGTGGCGGGCAGGTGCCCGATTTCTTGGACCACCAGCGGAATGAGGAGCGTGCCGAGGCTGACCGACGCGTAGATACCGATCGTGGCCAGGTTGCCGACGCTGAACGCTCGCACCGTGAACAGCCGCAGCGGCATCATCGGATGCGCCGCGCGGCCCTCCCAGAGGACGAACGCGACGAGGCAGGCCAGTCCGAGTACGAGCGACGCGATGACGAACGGATCGGCGAATCCGATTCGTTGCCCCTCGATGAGGGCGAAGACGGGGCCAGCGAGACCGAGGGCGGCGAGGATCGCACCTGTGACGTCGATCTGGGTACCTCGCGTCGGGGAGACGAGTTGGGGATCCTTCGGCATGCTCATCGTCAGTACGAGGGTCGCCACGACGGGAAGGACGACGATTCCGAAGACCCAGCGCCAACCGATCGTGTCGACGAGGCCGCCGCCGGCCAGAGGGCCGATGAGGAAGGCGATTCCGGTCCAGGCGGTCCAGGTGCCGATAGCTCGAGCCATCGCGGTTCCGGTGAACGTGGACGTGATGATCGCGAGGCTCGACGGCACGAGCAGGGCGCCGGCGACGCCCTGGAGGGCGCGCGCCGCGATCAGCAGCTCGGCGCTGGGAGAGAAGGCGGCCAAGAGCGAGGTGGCGGCAAATCCGATCAGGCCTAGCCGCAGGATCCTGACGCGGCCGAACAGATCGGACAGCGACCCGGCGACGAGCATGAGCGAGCCGAGGGTGAGGAGATAGCCGTCGACGACCCACTGCTGCAGGACGACCCCGCCGCCCAGGTCGCGGGCGATCGCCGGAAGGGCGACGGTGACGATCGAACTGTCCAGGAAAGCGACGAAGGAGGCGAGGATCGCTGTGACGAGCACAATCTGCTTGCCGCGGTCCGCCATCGGGTACTCCTGCTCCGGAGCCGGTGATCGCGGCTCCCTCCCACCCTACGACCGAGGACCGGGTCCACGAAGTCAGATGAGGCCCTTGAGGTTGTCCGACGTGAGCGCCTTCCCCTCGGCCAGCACCTGACGCGCCTTGTCGGTCGAGTCCCAGACGTTCCAGAGCAGCACGCCGACGGGAATGCCGTTGTCGAGGTAGTAGACGACGACACTTTCGTCGTCCTTCCAGTCCTCCACGGTCACCAGCGACGCGTCGAGCGTGCCGACGGCCTCGTAGCCGAGGTCGAACACGTCGGAGTAGTACATCGGTGTGTGGGTGTACTTCTCCTCGGAGCCGGCCATGATGCGACCGACGGCGGCGCCCTGCTCGGTGGCGTTGTCGACGTGCTCGACCCGTCGGCGGCCGAGGAGGGGATCCGGGTAGTTCGCCACGTCGCCGGCCGCGTAGACGAACGGGTCGTCGGTGGCGAGGCGTGCGTCCACACGGATGCCGTCGTCGACCGATAGGCCGGACGCCACTGCCAGGTCGGTGCTCGGTTCGATGCCGAGGCCGATGACGACACCGTCGGCCGCCACGGTCGACGAGTCGTCGAGGGTGAGCGTCACGCCCGCGTCAGACACGGTTGCGGACACGAGCCGACGCCCTGGAATCAGAGTCACCCCGTGCGCACGGAATGCACCCTCGAAGAGGTCGTCCACCGCTTTCGGGTAGGTGGAGGCACCGAGCTCGGCGTCGGGGAAGACGATCGTCACCCGGGTGTCGTTCTGGGCCAGCCCCGACGCGAGCTCGGAGCCGATGTAGCCGCCGCCGACGACGGCAACATGGCGCCCGGATCCAGAGATCTCGCGAAGGCGACGATAGTCGGCCGCGCTCCTGAAATAGACGATGCGGTCATCGTCGGGCAGATCAAGGCGCCTGGGACGGCCGCCGGTGGCAATGAGAAGTCGCCCGTAGCCGATGGTGTCGCCGTTCGAGGTCGCCACCGAGCGGTTGGTGCGGTCGATGCGCTCGACGGGGGTCTGCAGCCGGATCTCCGCACCCGTGGCTTCGGCCGTGCCGAGGTCGTTGTCGGCAGGAGTGAAGCTCGGGTCGGTCCAGAGGGTCTTCGACAGCGCCGGCCGCGTGTAGGGAGCGTCGACGTCCTCGCTCAGGATGAGAATGGATCCGGAACGGTCACGCTCTCGAATGCCCCTGGCCGCGGCATCGGCGACCATCCCTCCACCGACGATGACGTATTCGTAGTTGTCTGCCATGACGAGCCTCCTGGTGTCGTGACTTCTTTGTTCCGATCGGAGTCGACCACATTTGATTCAACTCTGTCTGTCCCCCGGCCGGTGTAGTCTTCGGTCACGTATTGGCCTTGAGGGGGGCGACCATGACGGAGACCATCACCGACACCGGGGGGCCAGGAAACGGTGTCGTACCGAAACCTGCGAGCATCCGACGGCTGGAAAGCGGACTCGATACGGTGTTCCACGCATTTGACCAGATCGACGGCATGAGCGAGGAGCATCGTCGCCGCGTCGTGGACGATCTGCTGGGTGAGCTGGCCGACGCCGCGAGCGGCGCGGCGCGGGCAGGATTCGGATCGTGGGCCTTGTCGCTCGTGCTTCTGGCGGCCGAGTCGCCTCCGCTCTGGGCTGACCTGGGCGCCGGCTGGGTGTCGACGCTCGATGCGGCGCACTCGGCGATCGACGCGGCGGGGTCGGCCTAGGCTCGGTGCATGCTGGAAGAAAGCCGCGACGGCCGGTCGGGACAACACTTCGGGCGCCGTGGTGGTGTTCTCCACTACGCGCGGATGCTGCCCTTCGACTACCAGTACGCCTTCCGCACGCACCTGCGTACGGCGATCGGTGGTTCGGTTCCAGCGCGCTTTCGCACCGGCTCCGAAGCTCCGATCCTGCTCTTGCCCGGTGTCTACGAGACCTGGCGGACCCTGCGCTGGTTCGGCGAGATACTCAACGCCGACGGGCATCCGGTTGTCGTCGTGCCTGGCATGGCGCACAATCGTCGTCCGTTCGCCGATACCGCGGCCGCTGCCCAGCACATCCTCGACGTTCACGATCTGCACGGCGTCGTGATCCTCGCCCATAGCAAGGGCGGCATCGTCGGCAAGACGATGATGCTCGACACCGACTCCGGCGCAAGGATCGACCGGATGGTGGCGGTCAACAGCCCGTTCTCGGGATCGAGCATGGCCAGGTTCGTGCCGACCAAGGGGTTCCGGGTCTTCCGCCCCGAAGATCCGCACCTGGTGAGGCTCGGTGCCGAGATCGAGGTGAACTCCCGCATCACCTCGGTCTTCTCTGACTTCGACGGCCACGTTCCCGACGGCAGTCGGCTTGCCGGGGCTCGCAACGTGCGGATTCCCCTCGACGGGCACTTCCGACCGCTCGGACATCCGGTCGGCCGCGCGATCATCCTGGCGGCGCTCGCCGGCTGACACCCTCCGCTGCGAGGGGTGTGCGGGAGCAGGTCAGTCGCCGATGATCTCCTCGCGGACCCTTCGGAGGTCCTCGAGAAGCGACCCGATGAGGATCCAGTGCTCCGGGTCGGGTCGCATCACCTGGAGCGGCGCGGTCAGAGCAGGCAGCTCAACCGGCCGCGTGACCGCCGGCAGATCGCCGGCCGCGGCCTCCTCGCGCTCGTGTACCAGGAGCCGGACGTCGTGCGCGGCGCGGCGGAGCTCCTCGGCGATCCCCTCGACGACCGCATCGTCGACGAGGGCCGGCTCGTAGTTGTCGCGAAGGGTGCGCGTCATGGCGACGACGCGGTGCACGAGGTTCGAGAGGGTGCCGAGGAGGGAGCGGTCCGCCTCCAGGATCCGGCGCTGCCTTTTGGCGCGTGGATTCAGCGTGAGGCTCTCCTCGGCCGTCTTCACGGTTGCCTCTGCCCGCGCCTGCAGCGTGCGCAGCTTGCGCGCCCGCACCAGCATCTCGTCGAGGCTCGCCCGCGGCGTGGGTCGTTCGAGTGCAGAGGCGAGGGAGTCGAGGGTCGAGCCGAGGTCGCGGGCGAGGCGCCCGACCGCCAGATGCGCGGGTCCGAGGAGAACCGGTGGCACGATGAGCGCGTTGACGGCGAGGGCGACGATAGCGCCGATGAACGTCTCGACGATCCTGTCGAAGGCGTAGTCGGGAGTGACGACGCCGACGGAGAGCACGAGCATCGCCGAGATCGGCACCTGCGTCGTCGAGGTGGGCGTGAGTTTCACGGCCCAGGCCAGCAGGAGCGCCAGCACGACGGCCACCAACACCACCCAGGTGTGGTCGCGCCCGAAGACGGCGCCGATGACGTAGGCGAGCGCGACCCCCATCACCACCCCGACGCTCCGCTCGAGACCGCGACCGAACGACTGGTTGACGCTCGGCTGGACGACGAGAAGCGCCGCCATCGCGGCGAAGATCGGCAGCGCCTGGTGAAGGAGCAGGAAGGAGAGCACCCAGGCGACGATGACGGCGAGAGAGGTCTTACCGACCTGGAGGATCGGTAGACGGGACGGCTGGCGGAGGCGCGACACCAGGGGAGGAAGAGGAGCGGCCACGACCATAAGCGTACGGCTGCGCTCCGCCGACACGGCGTGGTAACCGTGACGAAACCTCGCAGTACTAGTTGACTGAGGCTGTGTGGCCCAACTCCGGTGAGATCCTGCCCGCGGCATTCGCCGACAGCGGGGTACGAGTGGTGTCGTTCCGGCCACACTCCGTCGAACCTTCGGGCGGAGGATACCTCTTCGGTTACGAGGTCGACACGGTCGACGCCGCAGGGATCGAGGCAACCGTCCTCACCTTCATCGACACCGACCCGGCATCCGTGGAGGCCTTCGAAGCAGTCGGTGGCTCTGGCGACGGTGCGGTCGTGGCCGACCCCGCGACGGGCCTGCCGGTGCGTGTGTGGGCCTACCCCTCGGATCCTGCGCTCCCGGCCCTTGCGACCGTCACCTACCCCGAGCGGGTCGTCGAACTCCTCGCGGAGGCGGGAATCACGGCGGTGGACCCGCGCCTGACCGTCGCCGCCTATCGTCCAGGCAAGCGCGCGGTGATCCGCGCGGACTGCGGCGACGCGTCGTACTTCCTCAAGGTCGTCCGCCCTTCGCGTGCCGAGCCGATCGCCGCACAGCATCAGGCGTTCATCGACCAGGGTCTACCGGTGCCGCGGGTTGTCGCTGTGCGGCCCGACGGGCTTCTCGTGCTCGAGCGGGTGCGGGGAGTACCAGCCGGAACCCGCGTGATTGACATCGCCCACGGATCCGGATTCGTCCACAGCCTCGTGGCGCTCTGTCACGCTGTCGCGGGAGTTCGGCTCACGCAGCAAGCGCAGGCCGACGCCCTGGACAATGCCGCCTGGCACCGTCGGAGTCTCGTGGCATCCCTTCCCGATCACGCGGCACGGATCCATCGCGTCTATGACGAGATCGACCTCCGGCGGTCGTTCTGGTCGCCCGACGAGCGTCAGGTCGTCCACGGCGACCTCCACTTCGAGCAGCTCTTCGTCGACGCGGACGATCCGGGCATGATCAGCGGCCTGCTCGATATCGACACGGCCGGCTGGGGTCATCCCGCTCGCGACTCCGGCGCCCTTGTCGCGCACCTCGTCGTCACGGCGCAGTGGCATCGTGGCAACGGCGATTCCGACGAGGCACGCGCCTGCGAGAGCATTGCCGACGCCGTCGTTCTGGCCTGGACATCCGCCAACACCGGTATCGCCGACCGGCTTTCGCCGACGATTGCCTCGCAGCTGCTGGCACACGCCGGAGGGCAGGCGACGCTCGACACCGACATCGGCCGGGCCAAGGCGCTGCAGCTGCTCGACGCTGTCGAGGGCACCCTCTGGCCGGGGCATCCCGAGCAGGACTCAGGCTGGACGCCTAGCGTGGCTCTCGGCACCCCGCCAGCTTGACCCCAACCGGAGGATCCCGATGACGTCACTCTGGCTCGACAAGGTCCGCACCATTCCGACCGACGAGTTCGAACCCGAGGCGACCTATGACGACGTGATCGTCGGTGCCGGCCTGACCGGTCTCGTCACGGCGCTGCTCTTCGCGAGGCGCGGTCACACGGTCGCCGTGCTCGAGTCGGGCTCGGTCGGGCGCCTCGCGACCGGCAACTCGTCGGCGATGGTCAGCGTCCTTCAAGGGGCGCAGCTGCAGAAGATCCGCAGCCGCACCTACCAGGGGATCGTCGACGCGTACGTCCAGGGCAACCGCGAAGCGTTCGACTGGTTGATCGACTACGCACTCGAGACCGGCGTCGACGTCGAGCGCCGCGACGCATTCAGCTACGCCACGAACCGCGCCGGGTTGGCTCGGATCGACGCCGAGTACCAGGTGGGGCGAGCGGCAGGGCTCGACCTCCGCAAGATCATCGGCGTAGACGTCCCGTTCGCCACCCTCGCGGCCGTGCGTCTCAGAGACCAAGCCCAGCTCGACCCGCTCGAGCTCGTGGCGGCGCTCGCTGCCGACGTTCGGGCTCTCGGCGGTGTGATCGTCGAGAACGCCCATGTCACCGGTGTCGATGCCGGCGATCCCGCCATCACGCACTCGGGCCTCGGCGACGTGCGGTCGGAGCGGGTGCACCTCACGACCGGCGCCCCGATCCTCGACCGAGGCCTCTACTTCGCGAAGATCGCTCCGCGCCGCTCGATCGGAATGGCCTTCGCCGATGTCGGCCTCGACCTGCTACCCGAAGCGATGTTCCAATCGGTCGACGACCCCTCCCGCTCTGTGCGCCGGTATCGCGATCAGCTCCTCGTGAGCGGAAATACCCACGGTGTCGGGCGTGCCGTCTCGGAGGCAGCGCTTGCCGACGACCTCGAGGAGTGGACCGCCAGCCACTATCCGGGCGCCCGCCGACGCCGCGTCTGGAGCGGGCAGGACTACGCCACGCCCCATGGCGTCCCGTTCGTCGGATCGCTCCCTCGCGGGCGAGGGCGCATCTACCTCGCGACCGGCTACGACTCGTGGGGGATGACGAACGCCGTGTCCGCCGCGCGCATGCTCGTCTCCGACGTCATCGGCGACAACAGCGCCTGGATGACCGCGATCCACCACCGGGTCACCACACCCGCCGCGATCGGCGCAGGGCTCGGGGAAAACGCCGCGGTCGCGTGGTGGTTCGCAAAGGGCTGGGCGACCGCGATCGCCACACCGCTCATCCCGGGCGAGGCACTCCCGGAGGGCACCGGGCGCGTGGGTCACGAGGGCTTCGCGCCCGTGGCACGGTCGACGGTCGCGGGGGAGTCCTGCTCGCTCTCGGCCGTCTGCCCGCACCTCGGCGGCGTGGTCTCCTGGAACGATCTCGAGTCGACCTGGGATTGCCCCCTGCATGGCTCGCGCTTCACGGTCGACGGTCGCGTGCTCGAAGGCCCGGCGAAGCGCGGTCTTCGGCGTCGAATGGCGTGAGCGCCGAGCTTGAGTTCGAGTTCGAACGGGGAGTCGGAGCGGCGCGCCGAGGCAGTGTGGTGGCGTGCGGGTCGCGACGGGGCGTAAACTATGCTCAGCACCTCTACCCGGCCAGCCTTAGAGCAGCGAATTCTTCGTACGGGCGGTGGTGCAAGACACCCGGCCTCCACTGATGAGTCCGAGTCTGGTTCGATTCAGTAACAGGGGCTATTCGCAGATCTTGCTCCTGTGGTGTCGCATTCCGGGGTCGCTCCGTCGGCCTCGATACAGTCCTTCCGCCCGCGACCACCCTGTCGTACGGGCCACCCTTAGGAGGAGCCTTGGCTCGACCAAGCCAGCGCCAGTCCGGCGGTACTCGAACCGCCACCCGATCGAACCATCGTCGTGTGCACGACCTCGATAACGACGGCATCATCCCCGTCCTTGCGAAGGCCGTCCGCGAGGTGGAAGCCGGAGCCCAGCGCGGTCCCGTGAAGCCGTCCGGCCGCACGAAGTTCCAAGTCGTCGCTCTCCTCATGCGCGAGGAGCGAGCGCGGGTGAAGGCTGACAAGACCATCTCCGATGCCGACCGCGCCGAGCAGTTGAAGCGCCTCGACGGTGTCGCGACGATTCTGGCCAAGGCCGCCGCCCGCGACACGTCGCTGATCGCGCTGCTAGCCGAAGAGGTCGTCGTCTCCGAGGCCGCCCGCTCGCTGAAGCGCGACATGCTCATCGCGGCCGGCGCGGAGATGAGCCCCGACGACCTCATCATCACGACCGAGCCGACCGTCGCCCCCGTCGAGACCGAGCGTCAGGTCGTCCCGCAGTCGGTCGTCTCGCGCCAGCTCGCGAACCCCTTCCTCGCCCCTGATTTCTCCCTCGCCGAGAACCGCGACGTGCATCCGCGCCGGCTGGCCAACTGGGAGCTCTTCGGCCCGCTCTTCCGGTCCTTCGAATACGGCGCAGGCGGCGCCTCCGCGTGCATGGAGCTGCCCGAACCCGGATCCTTGAAGGCGCCGGGCGGCGCTGAGATGATGCGTCACCAGGCACAGGTTGTCGAAGCGGCGGCTCTGGGCCACCGAACGTTCCTTTTGGCCGACGAGCCCGGCCTCGGTAAGACGGCCCAGTCTCTGCTGGCTGCGCAGGCCGCGAACGCCTACCCGCTGCTCGTTGTCGTGCCGAACGTCGTGAAGACGAACTGGGCTCGCGAGGTCGGCCTCTGGACCCCGAATCGCACCGCCACCGTCATCCACGGTGACGGCGACACGATCGACGGCTTCGCCGACATCGTTATCGTGAACTACGAGGTGCTCGACCGTCACGTCGGCTGGCTCGGCGACCTCGGGTTCCGAGGCATGGTGGTCGACGAGGCGCACTTCATCAAAAACAAGGATTCGCAGCGGTCGCGGAACGTTCTCCAACTCTCGGCCAGGATTCGGGCGCGCACCGCGCATCCTCTGCTCATGGCCTTGACCGGTACGCCGCTCATCAACGACATCGAAGACTTCCGTGCGATCTGGCAGTTCCTCGGGTGGATCGACGAGAAGAAGCCCGGCCCTCAGCTGATGGAGGCCCTTGAGGAGAACGGCTTGACCCCTGCCGACCCCGGCTTCTTCGCCTCGGCCCGGGCATCCGTCATCGACCTCGGTATCGTCCGCCGTCGCAAGGTCGACGTCGCCTCCGACATCCCTGCCCGTCGCATTGCCGACCTCCCGGTCGAGCTCGACGACGAGGCCGGCCGTTCGATCCGCGAGGCCGAGCGTGAGCTCGCCCGCCGCCTTGTCAACCGATACCAAACCGCACTGGCGACCCGTACCGCCGGCGTCACCGTCGAGGGGATCGATCACGACCTCGTCCGCCAGGTCGCGAAGTGGGAACTCGAAGACTCGTCCGCGGCGTCGACAGGCGAGAACGTCTTCAGCATGGTGCGCCGCATCGGCCAGGCCAAGGCCGGCCTCGCCGCCGACTACACCGCTCAACTCGCTCGCAACGTTGGCAAGGTGGTCTTCTTCGCGAAACACATCGATGTGATGGACGTCGCAGAAGAGACCTTTGCCAAGCGGGGAATCCGCTACTCCTCAATCCGCGGCGACCAGACACCGACGGTGCGCCAGCGCAACATCGATGCCTTCGTCAACGATCCCGGGGTCGAGATCGTGGTGTGCTCGCTGACCGCCGCGGGCGTCGGCCTGAACCTCCAGGTCGCCTCCAACGTCGTGCTCGCCGAGCTCTCGTGGACCGACGCCGAGCAGACGCAGGCCATCGACCGGGTGCACCGCATCGGCCAGGAGGAGCCCGTCACGGCGTGGCGCGTCATCGCGGCGCAGACCATCGACACGAAGATCGCCGAACTCATCGACAGCAAGGCCGGCCTCGCCGCCCGAGCCCTCGACGGCTCCGACGAAGAGATCGTGTCGTCGGGCGACGTGCAGCTCGGCGCGCTCGTCGCGCTGCTCACTGACGCGCTGGCCGCGTCGCCGTCCGCCCGCAAGGCGGCGCCGCAGCGCCGCCGCTAGCTCCGCGCTGCCGCGCTGCCCTGCCGGGCTCCGCGCGGCTTCCCGCCACCTCTGCGCTAAGTACGAGTTCGCGCGAGAAGGACGTTCTAGTTCGTACTTTTTGCGCGAGGGCGTACTTGTTGCGCGGCGTCGGCCCGGGGTGCGGCCGTCGAGTACGGGTTTGCGCGAGAAGGACGTTCTAGTTTGTACTTGATGCGCGAGGGCGTACTTGTTGCGTGGCAGCCGCCCTCGACCGGCCGCCACAAGTACGAGCGCATGCACGAAGTACGCGTTCACGCGCGTCCACGCCGTGCCTGCGGCACGCCCGCGGCACGGAGCAAACCGCCTAGCCGGCCGGGAGTGAAGGCGTCCGCCCACGTCCATCGGACGAAGCCCTCGACCTCGTGATCCGCGCGCACCCAGTTCTCGCGGTCCTTCTCCCGAACCACGACCTCCTCGGCGGAGAGACCGCTCCGGAACTCAGGCGCGCGGTACTTGATGTCGCCGTCGAACTCGCCCACGATGCCCTGGCGTTCCCAGTAGAAGTCGACGAACGCCTTCTCGCCGGAGACCCGTGCGAACCGGCGTTGGAGATCGGGAATCGCGAATCCGGACTCAAGCATGACGACCCGGCTCAGCGACTCACCCGCGCTCTCGCTCCGCCCGTCGGCGAACTCGATCGCGCGGCGAGCCTTGACGGCGCCTCGACACGCACCCCGGCGATCCAGTTGTTCCTGGAGTTCAGAGAGTGAGAGGAGCTTCGAGCGGAGGCCGTGGTCGAGAGCGAGTACGGCCTGCCGCAGTGGCGAGCCGATCGCGAGGTCGAGTGCCGTC
>JAODMX010000337.1 GCA_025464735.1 Frondihabitans sp.
CCTGAAAGTTCCACCCGGACCCGAGCAGCGATGTTCGATAGAGACCACCCGAGCTACCGATGGATCGCCCTGAGCAACACCACGCTCGGCATGCTGATGGCGACGATCAACGGTTCCATCGTGCTGATCTCGCTTCCCGCGATCTTCAAGGGCATCAAGCTGAATCCCCTTGAGCCCGGAAACGTCAGCTATCTGCTCTGGATGCTGATGGGGTACATCCTCGTCACCGCCGTTCTGGTCATGACGTTCGGCCGACTCGGCGACATCTACGGCCGCGTCAAGATCTACAACCTCGGTTTCGTCGTGTTCACAATCGCCGCAATCCTCCTGGTCTTCGACCCCTTCACCTCGGGGAAGGGAGCCCTGTGGCTGATCGGCTGGCGCGTCGTGCAAGCAGTCGGCGGCTCGATGATCTTCGCCAACTCGACCGCGATCCTGACCGATGCCTTCCCGTCCAACAAGCGCGGCATGGCAATCGGCATCAACCAGATCGCCGCGATCGCAGGAACCTTCCTCGGGCTGATCCTCGGCGGCCTGCTGGCAGAGATCGACTGGCGCGCCATCTTCCTCGTGAGCGTGCCATTCGGGATCCTGGGCACGATCTGGTCGTACAAGTCGCTGCACGAGACGGGTACCCGGACTCCGGGCAAGATCGACTGGCCGGGCAACTTCGTCTTCGCGATCGGGCTGATCGCTCTCTTGACGGGAATCACCTACGGCATCCAGCCCTACGGCGGAAGCTCGACCGGCTGGTTCAACCCCTGGGTGATCGGGGCCATCGTCGGAGGTCTCGTCCTCCTGGTCTTCTTCGTCTTCCTCGAGCTGCGGACCGCGGATCCGATGCTCAACGTGCGCCTGTTCAAGATCAAGTCGTTCGCATGGGGCAATCTCGCCGGTCTTCTGGCCTCGATCAGCCGTGGTGGTCTGCAGTTCATGCTGATCATCTGGCTTCAGGGAATCTGGCTTCCCCTGCACGGCTACTCGTACGAGAGCACGCCCCTCTGGGCCGGCATCTACCTGTTGCCGCTGACCATCGGATTCCTGGTGTCCGGCCCGATCTCGGGCATCCTCACCGACCGTTTCGGGGCTCGAGCGCTGTCGACGACCGGCCTCATGGTGGTCGCCGCCAGTTTCGTCGCGCTCCTTCTGATCCCGGTCAACTTCGCCTACCCGCTCTTCGCGGTCATCGTGTTCGCGAACGGAGTCGGATCCGGCATGTTCGCCGCCCCCAACCGCACGTCGATCATGAACGCGGTCCCCGCGAATCAGCGCGGCGCCGCGTCGGGCATGACCGGTACCTTCCAGAACGCGGGCAATTCGCTCTCCATCGGCATCTTCTTCTCGCTCATGATCGCGGGCCTTGCCTCGACCCTGCCGAACGCCATGCGCAGCGGGCTCCTCTCTCACGGCGTGGCCTCCTCGGTCGCGAACCAGGTCGCGGCGACACCGCCCGTCGGAAGCCTCTTCGCCGCCTTCCTCGGCTACAACCCCATCGCCTCGATCCTCGGCCCCACGGGGGTGCTCAAGTCGCTCAGCTCGGCGAACTCCGGAGCCCTCACCGGCCACACGTTCTTCCCGCAGCTCATCTCCGGGCCGTTCCACTCGGGGTTGATCATCGTCTTCATCGCGGCCGCAGCGATGTCGGTCATCGGAGCGGTCGCGTCGATCATCGCCGGCGGTCAGTACATGCACGTCGAAGACAGCCCACTCGAGCTGGAGCCGAACACGGCCGCAGCGCTCAGCGAGGTCTGAGCGCGCGGCGCGGGCCTGCCGGCAGGTCAGCCCAGCAGCCACCCGTTGTCGGCGGCCGTGCGGAGTGCCTCGGTGGCATTCCGTGCGGTCGTCTTGCCGATCGCCGACGAAAGGTGGTTGCGCACGGTCCCCTCGGAAAGGTGCAACGCTGCCGCCACACCCCTGACTGTGGGTGCCGTGCGGAAAGCGATCAGCACGTCGGTCTCCCGCGCGGTGAGGGGCGACGGCCCTGCCGCGAGCGATTCGGCGGCGAGCACCGGGTCGACGACCCGCAGCCCGGCGGCAACGCGGCGCACGGCGTCGGCCAGCTGCTCGGCGGGGGTGTCCTTGACGAGGAAACCTGCGGCGCCGGCCTCGAGTGCCCGCCGCAGGTAGCCAGGGCGGCCGAACGTCGTGACGATGAGCGATCGACAGCTCGGAACGCGCTCCGCGAGATCGCGAGCGGCGGTCAGACCGTCGGCTCCTGGCATCTCCACGTCAAGCAGGGCCACGGTCGCCCCCGAGGCGAGCGCGGCCTCGGTGACGAGGTCTCCACGGTCGACCTGTGCGACCACCTCGATGTCGGGTTCGAGCGAAAGCAGCGACGCCAGCGCGCCACGCACAAGAGCCTGGTCGTCGGCCAGCAGGACGCGGATCACCCCGCTCACCCGCGCCCCCGCTCGACCTCGAGCAGGTATCCCCCGAGGGAACTCGTTCCCGTGGTGAGGGTCGCCCCGGAAGCCTCGGCCCGCTCCCGGAGACCACGGAGGCCGTTGCCGCCCTCGGGTGCCGTGGGTGCGGATCCGGCGCCGTCGTCCTCGATGCGGAGCGTCGTGCGCGTCAGGGCGACCCGCGCGGTCGAAGCTCCGGCGTGCCTGACGACGTTCGTGACGCCCTCGCGAAGCACCCACGCGAACAGACTCCGCACGTCGCGGGCCACGACGGTCGCATCGTCCGGGAGCTCGGCAGTGACTCCTGCGGCCTCGAGGGCCGCCCTGGCCGAGACGAGTTCTGCGCCGAGGTCGGGCTCGCGATAGCCGCCGACCGCGTGACGCAACCCCTGCAAAGCCTCTCGCGAGAGCCGCTCGATGTCGCGGATCTCCGCTTTCGCGCGTTCCGGATCCAGATCGACGAGTCGAAGCGCCAGTTCCGACTTCATCGTGACGACGGTGAGCGAATGCCCGAGCACGTCGTGCAGATCGCGGGAGAATCGCGCCCTCTCTTCGACGACGGCGAGCCGGGTCAGCTCATCGGTGGCGATGTCGAGCCGCTGACTCGTCTCCTGTTGACGCCCGAAGATGATCATCGACGCGGCGATCGACGCGGTGACGATCGGGGCGAACGCGACGGACGCACTCGACCCCTCTGCCGAGCCGAAGCCCACAGCGGCGGCCACGCCCAGCTGGGCCACGATGAGGACGCCGTTGATCATGAGCGCGACCCAGAACCGGTACGCGACGAACCCGGTCAGGGAGGCCAGAAGGAGCCAGACCCAGACCCCCAGCGGGCCTATGACAAAGAGGAGGCCGGCGGACAGAGCGGCGAACACGGCCAGGGAGACGACCCGGACGACGAGCCCACCGCTCCACATGACGAACGGCACGGCCACGTAGGCGAGATACACGACGAGCAGCGCCACGGACCCCCACACGTGAGCGGACGGGGTGCCACCGTCGGTCCAGAGGCTGACGACGACGAGGGTCTGCCAGAGCAGCGCGAACGACGCTCCAGAGAACCAGCGCTTGCGCGCACCGCGCACTTCGTCGCGGTCTGCCAGCGGCGGCGTCGCCCAGGGATACGACCGTGGGATCCGCACGCGGACCCTTGTGTCCCCTCCCTGCGTCTCCTCCACGGTCCCGACCCTAGGCCATGTCGCAGCTGGGTGCGCCACCGGCCGCCACGTCACGGGCCGCCACGTCACAACCGCTCGGCATCGCGGCGGTAGCGCCAGACGACGACGGCCCCGAGCGCGAGAGCCCAGGCAACGAGGACCAGGACCGGCGACAGGACGTCACCCGAGAGCCCTGCTCCCATCTGCCCGAGCCGGTTGAGCCAGTAGGAGGGGACGGCCTGGGCGACGTGCCCCATCCACGACGGCATGATCGACAGCGGCACCCAGAGACCACCGAGGATCGCGAGTCCGAGGAAGACCACCATGAACAGCGGCTGTGCAAAGGACGGCTTCGCGTACTGCCCGATCAGGATCGCGATAAGAGCGAAGGGGATGACACCGCACCAGAGCCCGAAATCGGCCATCAGCCACCTCTCCGCGGGCAGGGCGGCGTGAAGCGCCAGGATCGAGACGGCCGTGACCAGCGCGATCGAGACGGCCGCGAGAGCAAGGGCCGCGATCATCTTCGACGCGAGGAAGCCCGCACCCGACAGCGGCGTGACGCGAAGCTGACGGTTCCAGCCGCTCGCGCGCTCGTTGACCATCGAAAACGCCTGGCTGAGGGCCGCCATCATGCCGCCGTAGCCGGCCATCTGAATGGTCGTCACGACCAGCCAGGGCAGTTTCGTCGCGGGGTCGATCTGGCCGGACGACCCGTAGGTGGAGCCGAAGATCAACAGCATCACCACCGGGATGGCGAAGGTGAAGACGAGGGCACGAGCGTTCCGCAGCTGCCGCGACGTCTCGAGGGCGATGTAGCGAAGAGGAAGGGCGGTCGACATGATCAGGCTCCGATCAGGCTGGTGACGGACGTGGGTGCGCTCGGCGCAGCGCCGACAGTCCCGGTGAGGGCGAGGAAGGCGTCGTCCATGCTCGAGGCGGTGACCTCGAAGTCGCGGGCCTCCGGATCCTTGGCCACCAGCGTCCGCAGCGTCGCATCGGAGTCGTCGGTGGCGAGAGTGACCCGTCCACCCCGATTCTCGATGGCGGTGACGCCCGGGAGGCTGCGCAGCAGGTCGTGATCGCAGGATCCGGTGAACCGAACAGTCCGCGACGTCACGATCGCCTTCACCTCGGTCGGTGTGCCGTCGGCGACGACCTTGCCGCTGTTGAGGATCACGATCCGGTCCGCGAAGGTGTCCGCCTCGTCGAGGTAGTGCGTGGCGAAGACGACTGTGCGGCCAGTGTCGGTGAACTCGCGCATCGACTCCCAGAAGACGTGCCGGGCCTCGACGTCCATGGCGGCGGTCGGCTCGTCGAGAACGAGGAGATCCGGATCCGACACGACCGCGACCGCGAATCGGGCACGCTGCAGCTGCCCTCCCGAGAGCTTGCCGACACGACGGTCGGCGAGGTCACTGACCCTCGCCCTGGCCATCGCCTCCTCGACGGGCATCGGCGATCGGTGCGCACTGGCGATCAGGGCGACAGCGTCGCGCACCCGGAGGTCGGGCAGGAGGGCGCCGCCCTGGAGCATGGCGCCGACGCGACCGTCGACGACAGCACCGCGAGGGTCACCGCCGAAAAGCGTGGCCGTTCCGTCGGTCGGGCGCGACAGGCCAAGGGCGAGGTCGACGGTCGTCGTCTTGCCGGCCCCGTTCGGACCGAGGAGGGCGACGACCTCGCCCGGACGGATCGTGAGGTCGATGCCGTCGACGGCCGTGATACCGCCGAAGCGCTTCCGCAGGCCGGTGAGCTGGATAACCGGGGTCTCGTTCATAAGACCAGACTCCCCGACGCCCGAGCCCGGCACTCCTGCGCTTCGTCACGATCTCGGCGTGACAATTGTCACGCCGAGATCGGACGAGCTACTTGTTCGGACTCGCGGGTGTGCCGGTGGTGCCACCCGTGGTGGTACCACCGGTGTTCGTGTTGCCCGAGTTGGTGTTGTTGGTGGTGCTGCCGGTGCCGGTAGTCGTCTTCGCCTTGGCGACCGAACCGATCTCGCTCCCCGGTGGCAGGGGGAACGCGTCGCCCCCGTACGCGGCGTCGAGCGCCTGGAGGATCGGCTTGTCAATGGCGAACTTGACTCCGTAACCCTGCATCGTGACGCCGGCGTTTCCTGCGAAATAGGTGTTGTAGAAACCGGCTTGACCGGAGATGTTGCCGTCCCAGGTCGCTTGGGCGATCTTGGTCGTCGACGTAACGAGCCAGTTCTGAACGGCGGAGTCGGTCGTCCCCGTCTTGGCGAGGATCGGCACACCGTCACCGGGATTCGCTGAGGCGCCAGTGCCACCGGCCTTGAGAACAGGCTGCAGAGCGTAGGCGAGACCGGCCGCGATCTCCGGCGGCATTCCCTGCGTGCACTTGGTCACCGACGGCTTAAGGCTGTGCCCCTGCGCATCCTTGATGGCCAGGATGGAGATCGGCGTGCAGACGACACCGTGGTTCGCGATGCCCGCGTAGGCGGTGGCCATGGTGAGCGGCGAGATGTAGTTGGTCCCCAGGATCATCGACGGGTACTCCTCCCAGGGGTTGCCAGTCACAGGAGTGGGATCAGCGGGATGCACCCCCATGGACATGGCCGCATTGCCGATGTTGCAGAGATCGAGCTGCTTGCCCATGTCGGCGAAGGCCGTGTTGACCGACTGCGCCGTGGCGGCCATGACGGTCATCGACGCAGGCGCGGGATCGGCGTTGGCGACGTTCCAGACGGAGTTCCCGAGGCCATAACAGGAGTTCGTGAACTCGGAGAAGGGCAGGGCGTGCTGCGTCGTGGTCACCGTCTGATTCAGCGTGTGGCCGGCCTCGAGCCACGCGGCGAGGGTGAAGGCCTTGAACGACGAACCCGTCTGGAATCCCTGGGATCCGCCGTCGGCATAGTCGGTGTTGTAGTTCACCGAGGTCGATCCCGCGTCAGCCGTCGCCGTCTCGTTGAAGTTGGTGTTCTGCACCATAGTGATGATGTGCCCGGTGCCTGGTTCGACCGACACCTGGGACGCACCGAGGTTGTAGCCGGGAACGACTGTCGGCATGTACGCGCTCAGCGCGGTCTGCGCGACGTTCTGCAGATCGAGGTTCAGCGTCGTGTAGATCGAGAGGCCACCCTGCGTGAGCTTGGCCAGACGAGCGGAGGCCGTCGCTCCGAACGCCGGATCGCTGAGCACCGAGAGCTGCACGTAGTTGCAGAAGTAGGCGGCGTCGTACTGGACCGCGGAGGCGCAGCCGTTGGCCTGAGACGTGATCTTCGGCTGCACCGGCATGTGGGTCGCCTGGTTGAGCTGGACCGGCGTGATGTCTCCGGCGACCTCCATCCGCTTGAGCACGTAGTTGCGACGATCGAGCGTCAAGGCGTAGTGGTTGGCGGCGCCGTTGGCCTTATTGCTGGGCTCGTCGATCCGCAGGTTGGCCGGGTTGTTGATGATCGCCGTGAGGGTCGCGGCCTGGACAAGGGAGAGGCCGCTCGCCGGAACACCGAAGTAGTACTCCGAGGCGGCCTGGACACCGTAGACCGTGCCACCGAAACCGACGATGTTGAGGTAGCCGCGGAGGATGTCGTCTTTCGTGTATCGCTTCTCGACGCCGATCGCGTACCGCATCTCGCGAAGCTTGCGAGCTGGGGTCGTGGCCGTCACGGTCTGGTAACAGGCGTTGGCGGTGGCCTGAGCCGCCTTGGAGCTGCCGGCCGAGAGGCCCTCCTGGGCGCAGCGCTGAACGAGCACGTTCTTGACGTACTGCTGGGTGATCGAGGAGCCACCCTGCACGTCGTGACCGAGAGTGGTGGCGAGGATCCCGCGGATCGTGCCCTGCACGTCGATCGCCCCCTCCTGATAGAAGCGCGGATCTTCGGTGTCGATCGTCGACTCCTTGAGCACCTTCGCGATCTGGGCGGACGAGACGTCGGTGCGATCCTGCACGTAGAAGGACGCGATCTTGACGTCTTTGCCACCCTTCTTCGCGTAGACCGAGGAGGCCTGAGCGGGTTGGGTGATCTGGAGGTAGCTCGGCAGCGAGTTGAAGGCATCGGCGCCCGTCAGCACGCCTTCGCCCGCCACTGCAATGGACGGCACGAAGACCAGGCCCACCAGGAGCCCGGCGACGACGGAGAGACCGAGGAAGCCGATCAGGGAGCCGATGATTCGGGGAGCGCGGTTACGGGTCACTCCCTTAAGGTAAACGCCTCCGGGCGAATGCGGAAACGCGAGAGCACGTGTCACAGCAGAACGATGCACGAGGATGACTCTCCCTACATCGAAAGGACGAGGCCCGCCGGGGCGCGCCGTTTCGGCAAGGCGACCCCGAGGATCCTGACGTTTCGTCCCTTTCGACGTCGTGATCGAGCGAGCAGCATGGCCTGATGACCACCACGACGAACGTCCAGGCCGCACCCACCACCGAGTTCTCGGCTTTGCAGGCCGCAGGGCGAGATCACCTCTGGATGCACTTCTCGCGGATGGCTCCGTTCCAGGAGAAGCCGATGCGGCTCATCGACCACGCGGAAGGCGTCTACCTCTACGACGACCGCGGACAGAAGATCCTCGACGGGCTCGCCGGGCTGTTCGTCGTCCAGGTCGGTCACGGCCGTGAGGAACTCGCCGAGGCCGCAGCGGCCCAGGCGAAGAAGCTCGCGTACTTCCCCGCCTGGGGCATCGCGAACCGACCCGTGATCGAACTCGCGGAGCGTCTCGCCCATGAGGCCCCCGGATCCTTGAATCGGGTGTTCTTCACCTCGGGCGGCGGCGAAGCGGTGGAGAGCGCCTGGAAGGTCGCGAAACAGTATTTCAAGCTCACCGGCAAGCCGATGAAGCACAAGGTCATCAGCCGGACTGCGGCGTACCACGGCACCACGCAGGGGGCACTGGCCATCACGGGCCTGCCCGCGATGAAGCAGGCGTTCGAGCCGCTGACGCCCGGTGGGTTCCGCGCGGCCAACACCGACTTCTACCGAGCCCCCGAGCACGGCGACGACCTCGAGGCATTCGGTCTCTGGGCCGCGAACCGCATCGAAGAGTCGATCCTTCAGGAGGGACCAGACACGGTTGCGGCCGTGGTCCTCGAACCCGTGCAGAATTCAGGCGGCTGCTTCACGCCGCCGCCCGGCTACTTCGCTCGGGTACGCCAGATCTGCGACAAGTACGACGTGCTCCTCGTCTCGGACGAGGTCATCTGTGCGTTCGGTCGGCACGGAGCCACATTCGCCTGCGAGAAGTTCGGCTACGAGCCGGACATCATCACCTGCGCCAAGGGCATGTCTTCGGGCTACGGTCCGATCGGCGCGATGATCGCCAACGAGCGCGTGATGGAACCCTTCCTCCAGGGGACGAACTTCTTCCCGCACGGCTACACCTTCGGTGGTCACCCGGTCTCGGCCGCCGTGTCGCTGGTCAACCTCGACATCATGGAGCGCGAGGGCCTCAACCAGCGCGTGCTCGACAACGAGAGAGCATTCGGTTCAACCCTCGGCAAGCTGCTCGACCTGCCAATCGTCGGCGATGTGCGCGGCGACGGCTACTTCTGGGGCATCGAGCTGGTCAAAGACAAAGCGACGAAGCAGACCTTCGACGCGGCCGAGCGCGAGTTCCTGATCAAGCAGTACCTGCCCAACGCTCTGATGGACAACGGCCTCTACTGCCGCCCCGACGACCGGGTGAACCCGGTGATCCAGGTGGCGCCACCGCTCATCGCGGGCCAGGCCGAGTTCGACGAGATGGAGCAGATCATTCGGGCAACGCTGCAGGACGTCGCCGCGCTGCTCTAGCGGCCGCCGACGCGGGTCGCGTCGCGGATACCGCGGTGGCGTCGCGCAAATGGGCGAAGCCATACGCACAAGCGCGACACCACCGGCCCAGGCGCTAGGGTCGACGCATGAGTGAGCGCGTCTTCGAACTCCGCACCTACACCGCAGAACCGGGTCGCCTGGCTGACGTCCAGAAGAGGTTCCGCGAACACACCGTGGGGTTCTTCGCCAAGCACGGGCTC
This sequence comes from Frondihabitans sp., assembly GCA_025464735.1. Next base: position 9,542 of record JAODMX010000337.1, read on the forward strand.
GAAGTCGTCGCCTTCTTCACGCCCCTCGACGGGCCGACCGCCGACAACACCCTCGTCTACCTTCTCGCCTTCGACAGCCGAGCCGCCGCCGAGACCGCCTGGGCGTCGTTCCAGGCCGATCCCGAGTGGCTGAGCGTCAGAGCGGCGTCGATGGAGAACGGTCCCATCGTGGCCAGCATCGAGTCAGTCTTCCTGAGCCCGACGGACTACTCGCCTCTGCACTGACGCGGACGGCGCCCTCAGGGCAGGATGGCGCTGCCGAGGAGGCGCAGGAGCTCGATGAGCTGAGACCGCTCGGCGTGCGAAAGCGGTGCCAGCTGTCTCTCTTCGTCTTTGACGAGGGTGATCATGGCCAGGTCGACGCGCTCGCGCCCGTCGGGCGTCATCGACACGATCACGCTGCGCCCGTCGCCGGGGTTGGGCCGCCGTTCGACAAGCCCGCGCTCACTGAGCAGGTCGAGGCGATTGCTGAGCGTGCCACTCGTGACCATCGTCGACCGAACCAGCTGGGCGGGGCTCAGCTGAAACGGCTCGCCTGCCCGGCGCAGGGCGGCGAGCACGTCGAACTCCCAGATCGCCAGGTCAGCGCTGCGAAACGACTCAGCACGGATCGCATTGAGACGATGCGAGATCCGCCGAAGCCTCGACATGACGTCGAGGGGGCCGAAGTCGATCTCGGGCAGTTGCCCGGCCCAAGCATCGATCAGAAGATCGACCTCGTCGCTCTCCCTCACGCGGTCTTCACCATGGATCCGACAGTAGTCCAGTCGTGTCTCGGCCCGCTGTGCCTCGGATCCGTAACCAGACGTGGCCGAGGAACCGCCACGCCGGATCCTGGAGACTGACTTTCAGACTCGGGCCCTAGCCTCTCTGTGTCCCCTGTCGCCTCGTTCGACCCTGCCCCTGTGAAAGGCCGGCCACTCAGTCATGTATCACGGCGGTATTCCCAGCCCTTCGATCAGCTCCTTCCACGTCGGCCCGATCGACGTGCACTTCTACGCGCTCTGCATCATCGTCGGAATTGCCATCGCAGTCTTTGTGACCAACACGCGGCTCAAGCGGCGCGGCGTCGAGTCGGGCAAGGTGATCGACGTCGCCATCTGGGCCGTGCCGATCGGTATCGTCGGCGGCCGCTTTTATCACGTGTTCACTCACCCCAGCGACTACCTGGCCGCCGGCGACAACCTCTGGAACATCTTCGCGATCTGGGAGGGCGGCCTCGCCATCTTCGGGTCGATCATCTTCGGCACGATCGGCGCCTACATCGGCTGCCGCCGAGCCCACATCAACTTCTTCACGTTCGCCGACGCCTTAGCGCCAGGTCTACTTCTCGCCCAGGCCTTCGGCCGCCTCGGCAACTACTTCAACCAGGAGCTGTACGGGGGGCCGACGAAGCTGCCCTGGGGTCTCCAGATCTCGCAGTCGAGCCCCGCTTTCCCGGCCGGTCTCCCGGCGAACACCCTCTTCCAGCCGCTGTTCCTCTACGAGATGATCTTCGATATCGGCGGCGCGATCGTCATCATGCTGCTCGGACGACGCATCACGTTCCGTCGCGGTCAGCAGATCGGCCTGTATTTCCTCTGGTACGGCATCGTCCGCGCCTACCTCGAGTCGCTCCGTCTCGACCCGACGGAGGCCTACCTGTTCGGTCTCAAGATCAACGAGGACGTGGCGATCTTCGCCGCCCTCGTCGGTCTCATCATCTTCGTCGTCGCAGGCAGACGAGGGAGCCCCCAGGAGGAGCCGGACTCGATCGTCGACGACGAGGCGGCCGCTCCCTCGGCGGTCACGGCCACCTGAGCGAGCCGCCTCGCGGGCGCTCAGGGCGCTTTGACGAGGAGATTCAGGAGGCGCGTGCGTTGCGTCGGGCTGAAATTGTCGTCGCTGATCAGACTCACGCCGAGCACGTGTGCCGGGCCCATCGATGTAATCGCCATGCCCTCGAAGTTGTCAAGCAACGGGTTCGTCTGAGTTTCGAGGGCGGTGGCGCCGAGAGTCGGACCCTTGACGAGATCGGCGACAAGCTTCTTCGACACCACATCGCCGGCGGGAGCGCTCGAGAGATTCGATATCGAGGACACGTCGGTGGCCCGTTCCAGCCCGGTGACGGCATAGAGATCGACGGCGTTGCCGGTAGCGGCCGAGTACGAGGCTTCTTCGACGAGGAAGGCATCATCGCTGTACGCCGCGACCTCGGGCACGCGCTGCCCGGCGTCGGTGCGGTAGTCGATCTGCTTCTCGAGCGACCACGCACCCCGCCGATCCTGCGTGTAGACGAGGAACCGGTGCGAGTTCGCGTCGCCCGCGGCCGAGACGTCTCCCGAGAGAGCACCCTCCATCGCCGCGATGACCGTATGACCGGACGGCGAGATGGTGAGCCCCTCGAGCGTCGTGTTACTCGTCGCCTCACCGGCCGGGGTCGTCCCCGTCACGGCGAAGCGCGCGGGCACGGGCAACGAGGCTTTCTGCACTCCGTCCCGGCCGAAGATTCGAATCGACGGCTCGGTCTCGCTGCTGACCAGGAAGTCGCCGTCCGGCAGGACAGCGAGTCCCTCATTGTCGGCCGTCACACCCGTGTAGGGAGTGCCGTCCGGCTGCTTGAGGACCAACGGCTCCCTCGTCACCCTGGGGTCGGACAGGTTGCGGAAGAACCAGATCCGCGAGGGGTCGCTGGCATGGTTGTCGACGGCCGACACCCACGAAGCCGAACGCTGATCGTAGGCCAGTGACGACAGGCCACCGATCTCCGTGCCGTTGTAGACGAGCTTGTTCAGAGCATCGCTGTAGCCGAGCGCGATTGCGGCGGGAGGAACCACCCGCGAGGCCGGCTTCGGATGGCCGAACAGACGCACCACCTGAGGATCGTGATCGCTGACCTGGTTGGCGAACTCCGAATTGAGGTGGACAACCTGATAGTCGGGCGTGCCGAGACCGGGCGTGACCAGGATGTGGTCAAGCACCTCGCTGATGCCGTCGTAATCGTAGGTGTACTGCTCATCGGCCGGAAGCGTCGTGATCAGATCCTTCAGGATGGGTTTGCCCGTGGCAGCTCCGGTCAACGTCGCCAGCGCGGGGCTGAACTGGTAGTCGTTCAGGTCACCGGCGACCACGACGGCCGCATTCTTGTTCACCGCCAGCAGGGAGGCGACAAACGAGTTGACGAGGGCGGCCTGCTGCTGACGCTGCTCGGCGGATGCCTGTTCGGGGTACTGGAACCGGCCGTCCTGGCTCTGATCTCCAAGCTTGGCGTCGAAGTGGTTGCCCACCACGAAGACCCGCTTGCCGCGGAAGGTGAACTCCCCCACGAGCGGCTTGCGGCTCGAGCTCCAGGCGTCGCTCGACGGGTCGAGGCGACCGGGCGAGAGGGTGAGGTCCGGTTGTCCGTGCGATGACGTGACGGCGGTGGCTGTGGTCGACCGGACGACGCTCGCGGGTCCGCGGTCGTCGAACGTCACGCGAGCCGGGTTGAAGAGGAACACGACGCGGATGTTTCCGCCGGGCTCACCGCCATCCTGGTCATTCACGGGGTCGATCTCCCGCCACTGGTAGTGCGGCCCTCCAGCGGCAGCGATGGCAGCCGTGAGCTTGGTCAGGGTCTGGTCGGAGGCGACGGTGCCGGAGTCCGTCGCCCCGTCGTTGTCCTGCACTTCCTCGACGGTGAGGATGTCGGGGGAAGCGAGGTTCGTCACGACCCCCGTACCCAGCGCTGCGAACTTGCTAGCCGGATCCGACGGGGCCAGATTCTCGACGTTGTAGGTCGCGACTGACAGCTGGTCGCTCGCGGGCTTCGTGGCAACGGACGGCGCGATCCCGCCCGACGTCACAGCGCCGAGCTGAGTCGCAGCGACGAGGTAGCCGCCGTACTGCGAGTAGTCGAGCGGGCCGACCGTCGCGCCGGTGAAGACGTCCCCGACGCTGACCTCCGGGTTGGAGCCGTCAACCGACACGACCTCGAGCCGGCCGGCCGGAGTCGCGTTCTCGGCGGTGAGGAGCGTGCCGCCGCGGTAGCTCTCGAGCTGGTCGGGCTTCGTGGTCACGTACTGCTCGCCGTAGGAGTCTGAAGGGCCGACGACACGCGCATTGTCGACCTCGACCCGCATCCCCTCGATCGACTCGTAATAGTCGAGCGCCGAGCGCGTCGGAGTGATGGGAGTCGACTCGATGTTCGCGCCGCCGAGATCGGGCGCGTAGAGGTCGGGAACGGTCGTCGGACCGATCACGATCGGAGCGGGCAGGGCGTTGCCCTCGGAGAGCACGGTGTCGGTCGCGCTCGACAGCTCGGTGACCGAGAGGTTCGAGGTGGTTGCCGTCGTATCTCCGGACGCGAGGGGGTAATAGTCCTTGACCGTGGCGCTGACGAGCACCGAGTCGCCGACTGCCACGCTCGGACGACGACCTGTATAGACGAAGACGCCCTCGCTGGTGGCGGGGTTGCTGTCGGCCGCGGGATCCTGGATCCAGTAGCCCTCACTCGAGCCCGTGGCTCGGATCCCGGTCACGATCCCGGGCACATTCGCGACCTTGGTGCCGTTCAACGGCGAGATCCAGCTCGTTCCCTGGATGTCGTGGATGCGCACGGTGCCGGCCGTGGGCGGCGTGCTCTGGCCTGCGGCCAGCGCGGGAGCCGTGACCAGCAGGGATCCGACGATGCCGGCGATCCCGATCACCGCCGCCCCGACAGCCGTTGACCGATTCGATCGAAAACCTGCGAACTTCATAAACATCTCCCCTGAAAATGACTACAGCTTCGATGTAACTACGCCGAGGTGAACCCCCGGTGGCCCCTGCGAGGACATCGTGGAAAAGTGTCTGTCTCGACATCGAGATAAACTGAGGTCGATGACCTCCTCCGCGAGCACCGACTTCAGCCTCCGGAGCATCGCTGTAGCCGCATTCGGGCCGTCCGTGCTCTTCGGCTTCTCGCAGGGCGCCATGCTGCCGGTCATCGCGATCAGTGCCATCGACCGCGGAGCCAACGAAGCCCTGGCATCGCTCGTGGTGGCGATGCTCGGGATCGGCTCTCTGGTCACGAACATCCCCGCAGGCGTGCTCACGACCCGGTTCGGAGAGCGGCGGTCGATGATCCTCGCGGCAGGGATCAGCGCAATCGGGCTGATCCTCTGCATTCTGAATCTCGGCCTCTGGGTCTTCGCCGCAGGGATCCTTCTCGTCGGCGCCGCCAGCTCGGTGTTCATGCTCGCGCGCCAGTCGTACCTCACCGAGGTCGTGCCCGCGCACATGCGCGCCCGTGCGCTCTCGACGCTCGGCGGCACCCAGAGGATCGGCGTGTTCGTCGGCCCATTCGTCAGCGCGGGCGTGATCGCTCTCTGGGGGCTCGAGGCCGCCTACGTCGTCGCGCTGATCACGATCATCGGCGCCGGGTTCATCGCCTACGCGGTGCAAGATCTCCTGGAAGGCCGGCCGGAGAGAGACGTACCCGCGCAGAAGGCCACGACGATGGGGATGATCCGCGAGCACTGGCGCGTCTTCGTCATGCTCGGCACCGGGATCCTGCTGCTCTCGGCGATCCGCTCGACCCGGCAGGTGGTCATTCCACTCTGGGCGACGCACATCGGCCTCGATCCAACGCAGTCATCGATCATCTACGGCATCGCGGGCGTCGTCGATGCCGCGATCTTCTACCCGGCCGGGCTCGTGATGGACAAATACGGCCGCAAGTGGATCGCCGTGCCCTGCGTCATCATCATGGGAATCTCGTTCCTCCTGCTGCCCTTGACGCACGCGGCCATCACCCTCGCTCTTGTCTCCGTCGTGATGGGGTTCGGCAACGGGATCGGGTCGGGAATCGTGAACACTCTGGGATCCGACGCATCACCCGCGGTGGGCCGACCGACCTTCCTGGGGTTGTGGCGCGAGCTGTCGGACGGCGGCAGCGCCATTGGCCCGGTGATCCTGTCGGTGGTCACCAGCATCGCGACGCTGTCCGTCGGCATCGTCGTCTCCGGGCTCGTCGGCTTCGCGGCGGCCGCGGCGCTCTGGCGCTGGATCCCGAAGCGTCCGGTCGCTGCTGCCGTTGCGCTGGCACGGGACGAGGACGCAGCGTAGAGACGAGAAAGCCCAGGTGCTGCACCTGGCGCCCGGTGCTACACTTGGCGGCATGACGACCACGCTGCATCGCTACAGCATCACCGAAACTCCTCGGGTCGCCGAGGGCATCGCCATCGCGGCGACGACCTGGCCCGAGCTTCAGAACGACCGCGGCGCCCTCCTGCGCCGCATCATCGAGGCGGGCACGGAGGCCATTGAGGCGCGCCAGGCTGAACGCGTCGAGGCGCGCCGTGCCGCGCTCGATCGATGGGCCGGTTCCCTGACCGGTGTTTTTCCTCCCGACGTTGCTCAGAGGTTGAAGGAGGAGTGGCGCGAATGATTCTCCTCGATGCAAACGTCCTCATCGGGATCCTCGACGCTTCCGATGCCCACCACGAGGCAGCCCTGCAAGTCGTGAAAGAGAACGAAGCCTCCAACTTCTGCTCGAGTGCGCTGACGATCGCCGAGGCTCTGATCTACCCCACTCGTGCTGGCCTGCAGCGCGAAGCCCTGACGGCGCTCGACGACCTTGGTATATCGATTCGGCCGGCGCTGATCGACGATCCCGGTCTCACCGCCGAGCTTCGCGTGAGATACGGCCTCCTCCTTGCCGACGCCGTCGTCCTCCACGAAGCAATCACCACAGACGCTCAACTCGCGACATTCGACGCCGGGCTGGCCCGTGCCGCCCGGAAAGCGGGCGTCCCTCTCGTTGGGGCGTAAGTCCGGGCCGTCGAGACGGCAACGGCCCGGCTCCCCCACGGGAAGTGCCGGGCCATGCCTCGCGGTGGTGCGTTACTGCTCGAGCTGCGCGTCGAGGGTGATCTCAACGCCGGTGAGTGCCTTGCTCACGGGGCAGGTGTTCTTGGCCTCGGTGGCGGCCGCGACGAACGCGTCGCTGTCGAGACCAGTGACCTCGCCGCGGACTGTGAGGGCGATGCCGGTCAGTTTGAAGCCGCCTGCGGAGTCCGGGCCGAGCGAGACGTCGGCCTTGACGTCGAGCGCCTCGACCGTGCCACCGGCAGCGCCGAGAATGGCGGAGAACTGCATGGCATAACAGGCCGAGTGCGCGGCAGCGAGCAGCTCCTCGGGGCTCGTGAAGCCGTTGGCCTCGTCGGCGGCGCGCTTCGGGAACGAGACGTCGTAGGTGCCAAGCTTGGAGCTGGAGAGTTCGACCTGGCCGCCGCCCTCTTCGAGGCTTCCGTTCCAGGCGGTGCGTGCGGTGCGAGTGGGCATGATTCTCTCTTTTCTATCGGTGGTGGCCGGGGTTCCGGCCGAGGTCAGTGGATCAATTCGTCAAGCGCACGTGCTCGGCTAGTGCGCTGACCTGCTGCTGCAAGGCGCCGATGGAGGCAGGCGTCAGACCGGTTGCCTCGCAGACCCGCGCGGGGATACCCGCGGCGAGCTCGCGCAAGCCCTCCCCGGCCTCGGTGAGCGAGATGATCACCGTGCGCTCGTCGGCCGCTGTGCGCTTCCGCTCGAGAAGCCCCGCGCCGTCGAGGCGCCGCAACAGGGGTGACAGGGTGCCGGAGTCGAGCCGGAGCCGCTCACCGAGGCGCGACACGGAGGTCGGCCCCTCTTCCCACAGCACGAGGAACACGAGGTATTGCGGGTAGGTGAGGCCGAGAGGCTCGAGAAGCTCGCGGTAGCGGCTGGTCAGAGCCCGTGACGCACTATAGAGCGCGAAGCAGATCTGCTCATCGAGGAGCGGAGTCGCGGTCGCCGAGGTCATAACCCGACGCTATCACATTGTGCACAACTTGGTTGCACCCAATTTGCTTGTGCCGAGGCTGTGTCATGAGCAGCCTCGGAGCCCTTCCTACTCTGCCTGCCGGCGTCACCAACTCAGGGGAATTGCCGCCTCTGCGGTCGGCCGCCCCGCTCCCGGTCACCCCGGTCGACAAATGTCCTGAGTTCGCGGGCGCCCGACGCCCGAGGTGCCCGGCAGCACTGCAGACGTCTCCGCCGCCGGACGACGTGCGTCCCGGCCCGCGGCAGCCCGGGTTGAACTTCCGGGGACAGCCAGGGGTGGAGGGTCAGGGGCGGCCCGGGGCGCGAACTCAGGGGAATTGCACCATTGGGTCGCCTCACACACGGGCTCGAGGGTCACGCGCTGACAGGAACCCTGAATTCGCACCGCGCGCGGCCGACAAACGCGCCGCGGCAACCGCACACGGCCGCCCCCACCTCTACAGGGCAGGGCTCGCCGGAGCCTCCAGCACGGCGCGCGCGTCGGGATCGGCCTCCGGATCCCAGACGGCTGGCATTCCGATGGGGTTCGGGTAGGGGTAGGTGGCCCCGCAAGCACGCGCGATCGGCAGCAGCAAGCGCGCGATGGCGACGACCTCGTGCTCGGCGAGGGCTGCCCACGGGGTGAGGGCAAGCCGGTTCGTCTGCTCCTCGGCCCGGTTGAGGGCGTCGGCGCCGGTCTCGGTGAGCGAGCCGTCCGATGCAAGGAGCCCTCTCGCCGTCAGGGCCGCGGATTCGGCGTCCCACTGCTCATCCGTCCAGCCGCGAGCGCCCTTCATCGTCGCCGCCGAGAGGTCGAGCGCCGAACGGAGCACGATCGTGCTGAGACCGGCGACCCCTTCCGTCACAAGGGCGATCACGTGCCCGTCGCCGCGGTGCTCCCGCAGGGTCGACGTCGCCTGCCAGAGGCGCCGATACGGCCCCTCGGGCACGGGCAGGGCAGCGTTGGCAGCGGCGAGAGGACGCCCGACCGTGTCGACGCGGGAGACGACGGCCGCGAGCGCGTCGGCCGCCTCGGCTACGACCGCCTCCGTGATTCCAGCGGACGCAAGGATCCTGCGGATAGCACCCTCGGCCCCGACGAGCCGCGCCTCGAGTGCCCCCTCAGGCGACACGTCCGCCCAGACACTCGGGAGAGCGCGCCCCACCAGGAACGGCGAGAATCCGCTGAACATCGCGACGACCGGCGCCGCCGTCACGGCGCCCAGCGGTGCCGCCCGGCCCGCGAAGTAGCCGTCCCAGAAGCGCGGGAGGCCGATGTCGGCGAAGGCGCCGCGCGCCTCGTCGGAGAAGTAGTTCAGCGCGTGGATCGGCTCGATGAGCGTCCACATCGCGCGGGCGAGATGTTCTCGGGTCGTCATGCCCTCATCCTGCCCTCGCCCTGCTCTGCAATGTCAGTGGGCGGCATCGAAAACGAAGGAGATCCGTTGAGGGCGGGGCCCACCGAGAGGCGAGCCCCGCCCATCGCGGCTACTGCGAGACGTCGATGCAGTCGAGCTCGGCGAACCCGCCGTCGTAGCTGAACTTGACGGTGTTGGACGAACCGGCGTTCAGGTGAACGGAGATCGTCTGATAGCCGTCAGTGTTCCAGTCTCCGGTGATGGGGTAGCTGACCACCGTGGCTGTGCCTCCGTTGACGCTGACCGACTGTTGGCCGGGCGATGTCCAATCGGCGGAGTATCCGATGCGAACGGTGTAAGTACCACTCACCGGTGCCGAGACGCCGGTGAACGTCACCGCGCTGTCGGCGTTGTTGATGTAGCCGACGTGCTCACCCCCCGAGGCCCGCGAACGGGCGACGGCTGACGCATCCGTCAGGGTGGCGTTCTCGGCCTCGTAACGGGTCGACGTCGGCCAGACCTGGAGTTCGTCGAGCTCTGCGTAGGTGCCGGCGTACGACAGCTTGATGCTGTTCGTCCCGGCGTTCAGGGTGGTCGTGAAGTCGGTCCAAGCACCGTGCCCCCAGTCGGCGGTCGCCGGTTCGCTGAGAGAGAAGGCGGTTCCCCCGTTGACGGAGACATTCTGGCTGCTCGCCGCCCCGGTCCCGTTCGAATACCTGACTCGCACATTGTAGACCCCGGCGTTCGTCACGCTGACAGTCGAGAAGTTGACCGAACTGTCGGAATAGTTGATGTAGCCGACGTCCTCTCCGCCCGAGGCCGCACCCCGCGTGATAGCGCTGGCGTCGGTCAGGACGGCGTTCTCGGCTTCGTAGCTCGTCGCGTTCAACGGCATGGTGTTGCTGACGACGTCGTGCTCGCCGGCGCTGTTGGGGATGCTCGTCAGCTGGATGAGGGTAGTGCCGTCGAGGCTGACCGCCGTGCTGGCGCTGTAGCCGGCGAAGTCGGTGATCGCCCCTCCGACATCGACGGGAGCGGGGGTGAGGGACCAGGATCCGGTGCCCGAGTTCGTATTCGTGAAGAAGTCCGACTTGTACTCACCGTCCGATGCCTCGAGTCGCAGCGCGTTGACAACCAGCGTGCCGTTCGTGCCCCCGGAAGGTGCCCAGGTGACGTGCGGGGCTCCGAAAAGCGTCGCTCCGGTCGACGCCACGAGCTTCGTTCCGAGATTGCTTGCCGTGCCCCAGTTGTCGCCGTCGGTCGACGTGCGTGAGTAGATGGGCACGTTCGTCTGACCGACGACCTCGTAGACGGCGAAGTAGGAACCGTTGGGGAGCTGCGTGACCGAGAACATGCCGGGACGGGTGTTGTCGTCGGGCACAGCCACGACGTTCGACTCTGCGCCCCAGGTGGCGCCGCCATCTGTGGAGATCCGCTCCCCGACGGCCTGCAGGATCCCCGCGGCCTTCTGCCTTTCGTCCGAGAAGAAGACGACCAGGCGCCCTGTTGAGTCGAGGATCAGTTCTGGCTCCCAGACGGCCGTCGTCGTCGAGGTCGGGCTCGGGTCGTAGATGGCTGGCCCGCCCGTGTCGATGGTGGAGCGGTACGACCAGGTCGATCCGGCGTCGGTGCTGTCGTAGAGCACCAGGTTCGTCGAACTCTGATCCTGTGGCTCGACGTTACCGGCGAGCAGGATGGTGCCCTCCGGAAGGGTTCCTGCGGCCTGCGGGAGTTCGTAGAGGGAGGGCTCCTGCCGGTTCCCGTATCCGTAGTGCGTGTCGGTGACGTCCGTGACGTGAGTCCAGGTGGCACCGTTGTTCGTGCTCTTGTAGATGGGGAAGACCGCCGTGGTCGCGGTGACGTTGTCCTCGAACGTTGCGATGAGGGTGCCGTTCGCGGCGCCGTTGTGCCGGAGCGTGATGACACGCGTGTAGTCGGCCGCGCTCGTCGTCGTGGACGGATCGGAGTAGACCACACCGTTGGGGCCGTCCGCGGCGTGGGCGGGCTCGACTTTCAAGACGGCGAGGGCCACCAGGGCGATTGCGACCGCCAGAGCCGCGGCGACGCGCCTCCGGGAGGGGCGCCAGGACTGTTCTGACATCGTGTTCCTTTCGACAGTGAATGGATGATGCTGCAGCGCTCAGGAGCGATACGGCGGGGTGGGGCGTGTGTGCACCGCTCGGGTCACTTTCCTGCGGCGGCGATCTGGCCGGTCGGCACCGAGGCGTGATGGTGGAAGCGGTCGGCGACGGGGTTGCGACGCCTGTCGAGCCGTCCATCGGGCGTTTCGACGAGATCGAAGAGACCCATGGTCAAGAGGTGGTCCGCGCGCGGACCCGTGCTGTGGCGGTAGGTCCACTCGTACATGTCGAAGAGCGGCCACCAGGTGAATCCCACGACGCGTGTCCCCTCGGAGCGCAGCTGGTGCAGAGCGCGCACGGAGTCGTCCATCCAGGCGATGCGCTCCTCAACGCTCCCGGTCACGCAGGTTTCCGTGAGCATGACGGGCGCCCCGTACCGGTCGGCGTAGGTCGTCAGGACGTCCCGCAGTCCCTCGACGCCTGCATCGAGGTAGGGCCTCGGGTCGGCGAAACCACCGCCGTGATGGATTCCCGCCTCGAACACCTCGGTCGAGTGCAGCGGGTAGTAGTTGACCCCCATGACGTCGGGCCGGACGGCGTTCTCGGCGAACCACGCGAGCTGGGCGTCTGTCACTCCGCCGCGTCGGAGTTGGGCCAGAAGCGCATGGCCGTCGTCAACACTCCCGGTGACGAGATCCTCCACGAGGAACACCTGGTGTCGGAGACGCGCCACCGTCTCGCGATGCTCCGGCGCATCGACATCGCCCGCGTAGCGAATGCCGGCGTCGACATGGACGAACGTGGCACTGTCGCCCAACTGCTCGGCGATCGCCCGCTGGCTGAGCACGAATCCCTGCGCCAGGGACGAGGCGACGGTCACGAGGCCGCTCGGTCCCTCTCGGTACGGTGGCCAGTAGCCGTACTCCCCCGAGAACAACGCGTGAATCATGGGTTCATTCACCGGCGTGTAGTCGGTGGCGACGTGCCCGAACCGCTCCGAGAAGCGGCTCGCGAACTCGGCTACGCGCTGCGGGTAGTCCGGGTTGGCGAACTGGTCCTCGAGCCACAGGGGCGTCCCGTAGTGCAGGAGGTCGACGATCGGTCGCAGCTCGAGTTCTTCGAATCGGGCGATGGCCCTGTCGACCCACGACCAGTCCCAGCTGTCCGGAGTCGGAGCGACGCGGTACCAGGGCACGCCCCACCGGAGCGCGTCGGCACCGACGCGGGCCGCAAGTCCGAGGTCGGACTCGACCTGTCCGTAGTGGTCCGTCAGCTCGTACTCGTCGATGGGCCGCTCTCCGGCCCGGCTCTGTGGAACGAACGTGTCCTCGACGCCCAGGGCGAAGTGAAGTGCACCGTCTTCGAACCACTTCACGCGTGCCCCGCCGCTCATTTGAGCCCCGTGCTGGCGACGCTCTCGATGAAGCGACGCTGCACGAGAAGGAACATGATCGCCAACGGGAGGACGGCGATCAGTGCGCCCGCCATCATCACCCCCTGAGGGATGATGCCGCCGGGCCCGGTCAAGAGCGTCAATCCCGACGTAATGGTGCCCATGTTCTGGTTCGTCGTGAACACGAGGGGCCAGAGGAGGTCGTTCCAGTTGTTGACGAACGTGAAGATGCCCAGGGTCAGCAGTGCCGGGATGGCGTTCGGCAGGATCACGTTCCAGAACACCCGCCATTCGGAGGCACCGTCGATCCGCGCCGCGTTATCGAGGTCCCACGGGAGCGAGACGAAGAACTGCCGCAGGAAGAAAATCCCGAACGCGTCCGCCGCACGCGGGGCGATGAGCCCGGCGAACGTGTTGACCCAGCCCAGCTGGGACACCAACTGGTAGATGGGAATGAGGGTGGCTTGGAAGGGGATCATGAGGGTCGCGATGATGACGATCAACAGGATCCGGGACCCTCGAAAGTCGAGTCGAGCCAGCGCGTAGGCGGCAAGCGAGTCGAACGCCAGCGCGAAGACCGTGACGCCCCCGGCGAACGCAAAGCTGTTGGCGATGAGTCGGGCGAACGGCAGTTCCGAGAAGATCGCGCGGAAGTTCGCCAGCGTCCACTCGTGCGGGAAGAGCGTCGGCGGGAACGCGTTCACTTCCGACGCGGGCTTGAACGCGGTCAGCACGATGATGATCACGGGCAGCATCAGCGCGAAGGTCACGACGAGGAAACCGCCGAAGAAGACCCACCTCAGCGGGTCGCCATGGCGCCGGGTGCGCGCCCGGCGAACCGGGATGGCGGCGGAGCGAGGAAGAGCGGTCATGAGGCTGAGTCCTCTCGATTACGACCGAAGAACAAGAACTGGACGAGGCTCAGGACGAGGGTCACGATGAGCAGGACGTACGACAGCGCAGACGCGAATCCGAGATCGAGGTCTTTGAACCCGGACTGGTAGATCTGCATCACGATCGTCTCGGTGGTTCGATACGGCCCGCCGCTGGTGAGGATGTAGATCTGGTCGAAGGCCTGCAGAGCGGCGATGAGCGCCACGATCACGACGAACGCCATCGTGTTGCTGATCATCGGGTAGGTCACGTTCGTGAACCGTTTCCACCCGTTGGCCCCGTCGAGCTGCGCCGCCTCGTAGAGGCTTTTCGGCACCTCCTGCAGCCCGGCAAGGAAGATCACCATGTAGAAGCCGAAGTTCTTCCAGACGGCTACGAGGACGACGGTGGGCATGGCGAGCGCAGGATCCTGGAGGACGTTCCCGATCCGGATCCCGGCCCCCTGCAGCCAGTAGTTCAGCAGGCCGATCTGCGGGTCGAGCAGGTACGACCACGCGAACGCCGCGACCGCGAGTGACACGACGAACGGCAGGAAGAGCGCCGAACGGAAGAACCCGCGGAAAGGGAGCCTGGGGCTGTTCACAACGAGCGCCAGAACGAGCGCCACCACGATGGCCACCGGCGTGAACAGGACCGCGTAGAGAGCCGTGTTGCCCATGGCCTGCAGGATCTCCGGGTCGGTGAAGACCCGCACGTAGTTCTGAAGGCCGACGAAACTCGGTGTGCCGAAGCCACTGGCGTCCGTGAACGAGAGGCGGAGTGCGGAGATCATCGGCCATCCCACGAACGCGGCCAGGATGATCAGTGCGGGTGCCAGGAAACCGACGATGGTCGCCCGGCGCGTGAACGACGAGTTCAGCCGGGCCCGGCCCCCGAGTTGCCCCGGGGGCCGGTACGGCCGACGCCGTGATGGATTCGACGTCGTCATGATCTAGTTGCTCAGCGCCTGCTGAATGGTCGACTGGGCTTGCTTGAGTAGGGCAGCCGGATCACCTCCGGCAACGGACTTCTGCGTGGCCGTATCGACCGCCGTCAGCACGTCGGTGCTGTCGACCACGCCGGGCAGGAGCGCGCGCGTGTTCGGAGCGAAGGTCGTCAGCGCCTTTACTGTGGCGTTCGCATCGACGTCGGCGGGCGTGATGTCGGTGCGAAGGGGCGGCCAGCCGGAGCCGAGCGACCACGTGATGGCCGTGGTCTTCTCGTTGAAGTAGGCGAGGAACTTCTCAGCGGCCTGCTGCTTGACCGAGTCGGTCTGGGCCGTGATGCCCAGCGAGATCCCGATCGCCGATGCCGCCTGCGCTTTCGGGCCGGCGGGGATGGCTGCGAGCCCGTAGTCGATCTTTGCCGCGGTGGCCGCGCCTGCCATCCATGGTCCGCCGATTTCCATCGCAGACTTGCCGGCTAGGAACAAATTGTCAGCGGCGATGCCATCCACGCCGGTCGGGGAGATCTTGTCGGTGCGGACCGCGTTCGTCCAGTACTTCAGCGTGGCGACGTTCTCGGCCGAGTCGATGGTCGCCTTGGTGCCAGCCGCGTTGGTGATCGAGCCACCGTTCTCCTCGAACAGGGTCGGCCAGATGCCGTTGCCGACCGTTGCGTGGTCGGGGAGCACGAGGCCGTACTGCGTCGGCGTTCCGCTGGCGCCGATCGTCAGCTTCTTCGCGTCGGCGACCCACTCGTCCCAGGTGGTCGGGAACGTCGTGATGCCTGCCTTCGCGAACATGGTCTTGTTGTAGATGACGGACAGGGGGACGAAGCCGCTCGGGATCCCGTATTTCTGCCCCTTGACGGTCTCCATCGCGACGGCTTCCGCCTTCAGTTTCGACGTATTGCTCGACGCCTCCTTGTAGAAGTCGTCCAGGTTCACGAGCGCGTGCTTCTGCGCGTACACGGGCAGCCGGTCGGAGGTCATGGCGACGATGTCCGGTCCGTTCTTGGCGGACAGGGCCGGAAGCAGAGTGTCGTCGATGACGGCCCAGGTCTTGGTTTGGGTCGAGATGGTGATGTTCTTCTGCGAGGCGTTGAACTCCTTGACGATTTTGTCGAGGACGCCACCGTCGGAGGCCGTGTAGCCGTGCCAGAAGGTCAACGAGACCTTGCTGGACGCTGACGGCGCGCCGGAGGATCCCGCGCATCCGGTGAGCCCGATCGCCACGACAGCCGCAGCTGCGATGACACTGATCAGCTTCTTCACTGAGTACCTTCTAACCGCTCTCGACGTCTCTGTTCGAGGGCTCCTGAGTTGTGGGCATCAAATTTACATCGATGTAAATCGAGAACCTACGGGAGGAAAACGAGGTTGTCAACTGGTCGCGCCGAATTGGCGCGAAGAGCTATCTGATCGTCGATCCCATCGACGATTCACGGACGATCAACGCGAACTGCGTCTCGATCTCCTGGGGATGCGGCCGGGGTGCCACGCCCTCGATCC
>JAODMX010000413.1 GCA_025464735.1 Frondihabitans sp.
GAGGCGCGCGTGCCGGCGGCACACGCGATCCTCGATCGGCTCGTCGACGTCGGTCTCGGGTACCTCAGCATCGGTCAGCCGCTCACGACGCTGTCGGGTGGCGAGCGGCAGCGACTCAAGCTGGCAACGCACATGGCCGAGAAGGCCGGGGTCTACATTCTCGACGAACCCACCGCGGGTCTTCACCTCGCCGATGTGGAGCAACTCCTGGGCCTCCTTGACCGATTGGTCGACGCGGGCAAGTCGGTGATCGTGGTGGAGCATCACCAGGCGGTCATGGCGCACGCCGATTGGATCATCGATCTCGGACCGGGTGCCGGCCACGACGGCGGCAGGGTCGTTTTCGAGGGCACCCCCGAGGAGCTTGCGAGCCAGGGATCGACGCTCACGGGCAAGCATCTCGCCGCCTACGTCGCCCCGGCTTCTTAGGCGGCGCCTCCCAGCCCGACGAAGCGTCAAACTATGAATTGGCCGCGTCGGAGCCGGGATTCTTGCTCGCAACCTTAGGTATGCCTTACCTTAGTGACTTGTGTCCTGGGCTGATGCTGTACCCAACCTGCTGATCGGTCTTCGCGAAGGCCTCGAGGCCGGTCTGGTCGTGACCCTCCTCCTTGCCGCACTCCGGAAGACCCGCTCCGCAGGCCCTGTCTCGACGTTCCCGATCTGGCTCGGCGTCGTCGGAGCCATCTCGGTGTCCGCCAGCTTCGCGGCCGTGCTGACCTACTCCACGAGTGTTCTCGACTCCGCGGCGCAGGAGGCGATCGGCGGAACCCTGAGCGTCCTGGCGGTCGGACTGGTCACCTGGATGGTCTTCTGGATGAGGCGCACGGCGCGCTCCCTCTCCGGCGACCTGACCGAGAAGGTCGGTGCCGCTGCCCAGATCGGAGTGGGCGCCCTCGCCATGACGGCGTTCCTGTCCGTCGGCCGCGAAGGCCTCGAGACCACCCTCTTCATCTGGACCGCGGTCAAGGCTTCGGGCCAGACCGTCGCACCGGTGATCGGAGCGGGTGTCGGCATCGCGATCGCCGTCGTTCTCTGCTCCCTCCTTTACCGCGGTGCCGTCCGCGTCAACCTGGGTGTCTTCTTCTCGCGCACCGCCATCGTGCTCATCGTCATCGCCGCCGGCATCCTGTCCTACGGCCTCGGCGACCTCCAGGACGCCGGGATCCTGCCCGGCCAGAACTGGGTCGCCTTCGACATCACCGGAACCGTGGCCGCCGACTCCTGGTGGATGTCCCTCGTCACCGGCGTCACGGAGCTCTCGACCCGGATGACCGTGCTCCAGGTCGCCGCCTGGGTCGTCTATCTGGCTCTGGTCGTGCCCGCGTTCGTTCGAGCCGGTCGTGCCGAAACGGCTCCTGCCGCCGCCGTGGTGCCGGCCGTGACTGAAACCGAAGCGCCGGATCCTGCGCACCGCCCCTGGTTCGAACGCACCCTGCGGGCTGCCGAGAAGCGAGTCTGGGTCGTGGTGGGGGGCATCGTCGTCCTTCCCGCGCTGGTCGCGACGGTCATCATCGTCGCCATCCCGGTCTCGACGTCCTCCCAGACCGCGGTCACCGTGACCGCGACTTCGTGCGCGTCGGGATGGACGACGGGGCGAACGGGCGATCAGACCTTCACCGTGACGAACTCGTCCACCAGGGCCGGTGAAGTGAACCTCGACAACTCGTCCGGAGCGATCGTCGGCGAGATCGAGAGTCTCGGCCCGGCCACGAGTGCCGCGCTGACGGCGACACTGTCGCCCGGCACCTACACGTTCAAGTGCTTCTTCTCGGGCGAGAAGGTCCTCACCGGAACGCCCGTCGCCGTCACCGGCTCGACGCTGGCATCGGTCCCCACCGCCGTCACCCCGCCGACTCTCGCCGAGCTGACGGGGCCCAACCACGAATACCAGGCCTACGCCGCGACCGAGCTGACGGCGCTCGCGAAGGAGGTGGCCGCGATCGACAGCGACCTCTCCGCGGGCAATCGCCCGGCCGCCGAGGCGGACTGGCTGGCGGCCCAGGAGGACTGGGAGCGAGTCGGAGCGTCGTACGACAGCTTCGGCGACCTGGGTCTCGCGGTCGACGGGCTTCCCGACGGGTACCCGCTGGGCGTGCAGGATCCTGGATTCACCGGCCTTCACCGCCTCGAATACGGTCTCTGGCACGGTCAGAGCACGGCCGACTTGCAGCAGGTCACGGCGACCCTCGCCAGCAACGTTGCGAAGGTGCAGAAACACCTGACCTCCGACGATCTGACCGGGGATCCGACGAACCTCCCGATCCGCACGCACGAGATCCTCGAGGATGCGCTTCGCGACCATCTCTCGGAGCTGGACGACCAGGGCGCCGGTGCCGCGTATCCGGAGACCTACGCCGACACGGAGATCACCGGGACGCTCCTGACCGACCTCAGTCCGCTGCTGAGCACCCGCGCACCGCACCTGGTCGCGACCGCGCGCCAGCAGCTGGCGACACTGCAGGCTGCCCTGCTGGCGACCCGCGTGGACGGCCGCTGGGTCTCGCCCGAGGCCACGCCTCTCGCTTCCCGGCAGCGGGTGGACGCCGCGATCGGCTCCCTCCTCGAGAACCTTTCGTCGGTGCCCGACCTTCTCGAAGTGGCCGTGACGCCGTGATCCGTGTCACTGCGCGACCGACCCCGCAACACCCGACCGAATCCTGGAAGTAGACCGAAATCGATGGACGTCAATCGCCGTAATTTCTTCAAGGGCGCTGCCGCCGGAGCCGCGACGACGGCGCTGACCGGAGGGCTGCTCGCCGCCGGCGCTGCCGTCGACGCGCAGGCTGCCACCGTGAGTGACGCCCCGTCGTCGTACCCGTTCCACGGCGTGCATCAGGCGGGCATCCTGACCCCCGGCCCCGCGGTCAAGCAGCGGTCGGCGACCTACGCCGCCTTCGACGTGACGGCCACGGGCAAAGCAGGTCTGGCCAACCTGATGCGGACACTGACAGAACGGGCGCGGTTCCTTACCGTCGGCGGAGTCGCTCCGAACCTCGGTGTGGGTCAGCCGCCCTCCGACAGTGACGTTCTCGGGCCGGACATTCCGGCCGACGGCCTCACGGTCACCGTGTCGTTCGGCCAGAGCCTCTTCGACGACCGCTTCGGCCTCGCCCTCCAGAAACCCGTGAAGCTCACGCCGATGACGGCCTTCCCGAACGATGCCCTCGAACCGGCCTGGCAGGACGGCGACATCCTTCTGCACCTCTGCGCCGAGCACCCGGACACGATCCACCACGCGATCCGCGACATCACCAAGCACACGCGAGGTGCCATGCAGCTCCGCTGGAAAATCGAGGGGTACAACTCGCCGCCGCGCCCCTCTGGGACGTCGCGGAATCTTCTCGGCTTCAAGGACGGCACAGCGAATCCGACCGGCAGCACGGCGAGCAGTCTGATCTGGGTGGACGACGCAGCAGAACCGACCTGGACCGCGGGCGGCAGCTACCAGGTCGTCCGCCTCATCCGCATGCTCGTGGAATTCTGGGACCGGGTCTCGATCAACGAGCAGGAGACGATGTTCGGTCGCCGCCGCGACACGGGCGCGCCCCTCGATGGCAGCGCCGAGTTCGACACGCCGGACTACAAGGCCGACCCGAAGGGGGACGTCATCCCCCTCGACGCCCACATCCGACTCGCCAACCCGCGGACGGCCAAGACCGCCGATCAGCGCATCATCCGCCGGTCGTACAACTACGACCTCGGCGTCGACGCGGACGGAAACATCCAGGCCGGCCACGTCTTCACGGCGTACCAGCAGGACCTCGTGAGGCAGTTCGAGGCCATCCAGAAGCGCCTCATCAACGAACCCCTGGTCGACTACGTGCAGCCCTTCGGTGGCGGCTACTACTTCGCGCTTCCCGGCGTGCAGTCCGCGTCGGACTGGTACGCCCGCGCGCTCCTGACCTGATGGTGGATCCGGATCCGGACGCTAGACCCGGATCCGGACCCGCCGGTCACGACGTTACGTCGATGTCGATGTCGCTGCGGTCGATTGAGATTGTGGGGATGGAGGCGGTGACGACGGAGCCGTCGGCTCGTAGCATGCCGCGGAGGTCGCTTGTGGTGGGTGGGGGTGTGTCGATGCGCGGCCCTTGGTCGGTCAGTGGGACGACGACGGGGGCTGCTTTGGTGACCTCGTAGCGCTCGTGGTTGACGTGCACGACGGTCTCGTCGCCCTCCTCGATCGTGAAGGTGATCGAGTGTTGCTCGACGTTGATGCGCATCCGTGACCCGCCGAGGGTCATCCGGAAGGTGAGTTTCTCCCAGCCCTCGGGCAGGCGTGGGTTGAAGGTGATGCGTCCGTCGTGGTCGCGCATGCCGCCGAAGCCGTTGACGAGGGCACTCCAGATGCCTCCGGTCGAGGCGACGTGCACCCCGTCGGAGGTGTTGTTGTGCAGGTCGGCGAGGTCGACGAAGAGCGATGAGTAGAAGTAGCTCAGGGCGAGCTTGT
>JAODMX010000417.1 GCA_025464735.1 Frondihabitans sp.
CGCCGACACTGGATCTGTCCCGTCATGTCTTCGCCGCCCCGACCTTCTATTACAAGACGGGCATTGCTTTCCTGGCCTGGCTGAGCGGCCATCAGCCCGGCTTCACGATGGTCGGCGGACTTCAGTCGGCCCGCAGCGCAGTCCACCTCTCGCGAGTGTTCGCGCTGGCCAACGAGGCGCGGCTCTTTCCCGACCCGGAGGTCGCAGCGACCCGGCTCCGTACCTTCCTCGCCCTGCAGGGGTTCTCCGCATGACCGAGTTCGACGTTCCCTCGGGCGCACCCGCACGAGTGGCCACCCCAGAACCGGGTGACCCGCGGCTCGCCCGCCTCTCCCTCAATCAGCGCACGACGGCCGGATGGTCCCTCGCCGAGGTGGTCGACGGCGCCGTCCGCGCCGGACTGCCCGCGATCGGCGTCTGGCGCGAACCTCTCGCCGAAGTCGGGACCACCGCGGGCGCTCAGCTGATCCGCGACGCGGGTCTGCGGGTGTCGTCGCTCTGCCGGGGCGGCTTTCTCACCGATCCCTCGACCAGCTCCGCGTCGCTCGACGACAATCGGCGCGCCCTCGACGAGGCCGCAGCCCTTGGCGCACCGACCCTCGTCCTCGTGCCCGGCGGTCTCCCCGCCGGCGACCACGACCTTGCGGGCGCGCGCGCGCGATTCGCCGAGGCACTCGCCGCCCTGGCTCCCGATGCCCACACCCTCGGTGTGACCCTCGCGATCGAGCCGATGCACCCGATCTACGCTGCCGACCGAGGGGTCGTGTCGACGCTCGCACAGGCCCTCGAGATCGCCGCGCAGTTCGACCCCGCCGACGTCGGGGTCGTCGTCGACACGTTCCACCTCTGGTGGGAGCCCCGTCTCCTCGAGACGATCGCGCTGACCGGAGAGCGGATCGCGAGTTTCCAGGTCGGTGACTGGATCACACCCCTTCCGCCCGATGCCCTCCTCGCCCGCGGCATGATGGGCGACGGCCACATCGACTTCGCACCCATCGCGCGAGCCGTGACGGCAGCCTGCTACACCGGCGACATCGAGGTCGAGATCTTCAACGCCGACGTCTGGGCGGCGCCAGGCGACGAGGTCGTCGCGACGCTCGCGAGACGGTACGTCGAGCTCGTGCAGCCGTTCGTCGGCTAGCGGGCCGCTGACTCGGCGGAGGAGGCCCACTCGAAGCCGTCGGGGTCGACGAACGGTGCGATGTCACCGCCGATGACGAGACCGTGTGCGCCCGACCCCTCGGCCGCAACTCCGGCATCCTTGGCGAGCGCGCGACGCCCCAGGAGCGCCAGCTTGATTGGCGATGCCGGCATGTCGAACTCGACGTACTTGCGGCCGAAGCTCTTGCCAACCGCCTTGCCGCGCTCGACGTACGCAGCCTTCGTCGCGAGGACATCGTCGGCTCCGAGCAGGAGAACGATCGAGTCGATCTGGCGCGCAGCCGAGCCGACCTCCTTCTTGGACGACGTCGCCACCTTCCAGATGGCCCCGTCCGGGGCCCGCACGACACCCCCGAAGCCCCAGAACGACTTAGCCACGGGCTTCAGCGTCGTCGCTCCCGCCTGAAGCGCAGAATCGATCAGGCTGCTGACGGTCGAGGGCTGCGCGACGGTGAGAGACAGGGTGTACCCGCGGAACCCGGATCCGGGGTCGTGATCGCCGGTCACCCGGATCCGGCCCTCGAGGCCAAACGCGTCGTCGTAGAACTCTTTGGCAGCGGCGGGATCAGAAGCATGCAGTGTGATGAAGTCGATGGTGGTCATGTCGATCACCGTATTCGGGCACCGGCCGGTGCGCTTCTCCGATCCCGCTCGATTCGAGCGGCGTGCTCCGCGTCGGGCTAGGTCAGACTCGCGGCCTTTACTGACGTGGACACACCCAGGTTCTCGCGGAGCGTCGCGCCCTCGTACTCGCTCGGGTAGATTCCGCGCTCGACGAGCAGAGGAACCACCTGGTCGACGACGTCGACCAGCCCACTGGGAAGCGACGGCGCCATGAGAATGAATCCGTCGGCCGCGCCCTGCGTAAAGCGCTCCTCGATGCGGTCCGCGACTTTCTCGGGCGTCCCGACCAGGAACCCTCGCCCCGCAATGGCCTGGTAGACCTGCCGAAGGGTGAGGCTTCGCCCGTCGACGAGCTTCTGGATCGCCAGGTAGGCCGACTGGGACTGCTGAACGGTCGAGGAATCCACGAAGTCGAACGAGAAGATCTCGTCGGGGTCGTGTGCTGAGAGATCTGTCTCGAGGCGGTGCGACAGCAGGTCGAGTGCGACCTGGTCGGGCGTCAGCTCGAGGATGAGATCGGCGCGCTCACGTGCCTCCGATTCGGTGGAACCGATCACAGGAGCCAGCATGGGCATGACAGCCAGCGCGTCGCGGTCGCGGCCTGCCGCCTCCACACGACGCTTGTAGTCCTGGTACAGCTCCTGTGCCGACTCCAGCGTGCCACTGCCGAGAGTGAACACGGCGTCGGCAGTCGCGGCCGCGAGGTTCTTGCCGTCCTCCGACGCGCCCGCCTGGAAGAGCGCCGGCTTCCGCTGCGGCGGCCGCGAGATGTTGAGCGGGCCGCGGACTTTGAAGAACTCGCCGTCGTGATCGATCGGTCGGACCTTCGCGGCGTCCGAGTACCGCCCGGTCGTCTTGTCGGCGAGGACGGCGCCTTCGTCCCAGCTGTCGAGAAGCTCATCGACGACCTGAACGAATTCGGCACCCCGCTTGTAACGCACAGAGTGGTCCAGGTTGCTCTCGAGGCCGAAATTCCATGCTTCCTCATCGGAGGCACTCGTCACCAGGT
>JAODMX010000432.1 GCA_025464735.1 Frondihabitans sp.
GATCGGCGAGACCGCGGTGATCGGCGACGACGTGCTCCTGTATCACGGCGTGACGCTAGGCGGTCGGGGCACAGGCGAGGCCGGACGGCGGCATCCTCGGCTCGGCAACGGCGTTCTCGTTGGCGCGGGAGCCAAGATCCTCGGCCCCGTCGTCATCGGTGACGACGCCCAGGTCGGCGCCAATGCTGTGGTGACGCGAGACATCGAGCCGGGGGCCACCGTCGTCGGCATTCCCGCGCACCCTCTTGGCAGGCGCTCCGAAACGTAACCGCGGCGCAAAGGGGGCGCAAAGGGGTGTCGTTAGCGTGGCCGCATGTTCAAACTCGGCTGGTTCGTCAACGGATTCGCACCCAAAACCTGGCACGGCCCGTGGGCCGGGGAGAACCGCACGGAGTGGATGGGTGCCAGCTTCTGGCAGGACGTCGCGCGGGGCCTCGAGCGAGGAGGCTTCGATCTCTTCTTCATGGAGGACACGGCGATGGTCGAGGACACCTTCGGTGGCTCAGCCGCGCACACGCTGCAGCACGCCGCCATGGCTCCGAAGAACGACCCGATGCCTCTGATGCCGCTCCTCTCCGCAGCAACACGCCACCTGGGGCTGGTCAGCACGATTTCGACCATTCAGTACCCGCCGTACCTCGCCGCGCGTCTCGGCACGACACTCGACCACCTCACGGAGGGCAGGATCGGCTTCAATGTCGTCACCAGCGTCAGTCACCGCGTCGCGCAGAACTTCGGCTACGAGCGCCATTTCGAGCACGACGAGCGCTACGTCATGGCGGAGGAGTGGATGGATGCCGTCTCGCAGCTCTGGGAGTCGTGGGACGACGATGCGCTGGTCCTCGACACGGAGAGGCCGATGTTCGCCGACCACACGAAGGTGCGCACTGTCGACTTCGAGGGCAAGTACTTCCGCACCCGGGGTCCGCTCAACACGGTGCCCGGTCCGCAGCGTCGCCCCGTGATCGCCCAGGCGGGCGCTTCGCCGATGGGTCGTGCCCTCGCCGCACGCAACGCCGATGTGATGCTCGGGCTCGTTCAGAGTCCCGAGGAGATGGTCGCGTTCCGCGCAGACATGGATCGGCGCCTCGAGTCCTTCGGTCGTCACCCGGACGACCTGCACATCTTCTTCATGGCCCACGCCTACATCGGCGAGAGCGATCGCGACGGTCAGGAGCGTTTCGACGGTGTGGCACGGGCTCGCCACAGCCCGGAGGCCATCGCGGCGAAGCTCTGGGCGATGTCGTACACCTCGGGCGGAGAGGTCGACTTCGCGAAATTCGACCTCGACGGACCCGTGCCGACCCAGAAGGGGAACGGGGAGACGACGACGCACAAGGCGTGGACGGAGTCTGCCGGCGGCACGAAGACGCTTCGCGACGTTGTCACCGGGCCTGCCAGATACGGCTTCGACTTCGTCGGTTCTGCCGCGACGATCGCGAGCCAGATGGACGACGTGATGCGAGCCACCGACCGGCCCGACGGCTTCCTGATCCAGGGGATCGAGGACGAGCTGACGAGACGGAGTCTGGCGGAGGTCACGGACGGCCTGAGTTCCGAACTCCGCCGCCGGAAACTCATCCGGGGTTCCTACTCCCACGCCACTTTCCGGGAGAACCTGAACGACTGGGGATAGCTGGCACGGAGGTTCCGCCCAGGCGTTTCAAGAGGTCGGGGAGTTTCCTATCCCGATGGCCACGACTCAGATAGGTAAGTCACAGACCAAAAAAACGTCGATCGGGCGGGTTCTCCCGCTCGACGGCATCCGTGCCCTGGCGATCCTCGCCGTGGTTTTCTACCACCTTCACATCCCCGGATTCAAAGGCGGGTTCATCGGGGTCAACATCTTCTTCGTGCTGTCGGGATACCTCATCACCTCGCTGCTGCTGAAAGAGGAGATGCAGACGGCGACCATCAGACTGGGGCGCTTCTGGATCCGCCGGGTGCTCCGCCTCTACCCGACACTGATCGTGGTCGTCGCGGTCGGCGCCTCGCTCTGGTTCCTCATCGGCACCTACGGCTACTCGGAACTCAGCGCCGGCGGTGCGGCCCTCGTCGCCCTCACGTACACGGGTAACTTCGTCCGTGCCTTCGGTCACATCTCGCAGGGAGTCTTCGCACCGAGCTGGAGCCTGGCGATGGAAGAGCAGTTCTACCTCGTCTGGCCGCCGATCCTCGTTCTCCTGCTTTCGAGTGGCCTTCGCCGCCGCACGATCGAGTGGGTTCTCGGGGGGTTCGTCGTCGCCTCCTGCGTGCTCGCATCGGTGCTCTACGTGCAGCCGCACGGCGTCGCGACGCCCGACATCTATTTCAGCCCCGTCTCCAACGTGGCTCCGCTGCTTCTCGGGTGCGTGCTGGCCCTCGTGCTGACGCACGAGAAGGCGCGCCGCGTCTTCGCCTCTCGCGTTGGCCAGCTCGCGAGCTGGGCCGGATTCGTGGGCATCTTCGCCATCATGTTCACGATCAGCGACGACTGGAAGCAGCAGGCGCACTTCTTCGGTCTCACACTGCCCGCCGTGGGCCTTGCCACGGCGCTGATGGTGGGCGGCCTCGTGTCGCGCCCCTCGCTCGTCAACACATTCCTGTCGTGGAAGCCGATGTCGTGGTTCGGCCGCAACGTGTCGTACTCGCTCTACCTGTGGCACATGCTGATCATGGCGCTGCTCGATCCGCTCGTCAGCGGGCTGGCCGGGAAATTCATCATGCTGGGCGCCTCGATCGTCGTCGCGATCGCCAGCCACTACGTGATCGAGAAGCCTTTCCTTCGCGTGAAGACGCGCTTCGAGCCCGCGTCGTGGTCGAAACGAGTCACAAAGGCGCAGAGTCAGACAACTGTGGAATCGTTGAGGGTGTGACAACGACCACATCGCTCCGAACCGATTTCCCCAGCCTCACGCAGGAGGTCAACGGCTTCCCGCTGGCCTACCTCGACTCAGGCGCCACCGCCCAACGCCCGATCTCCGTGCTCGACGCCGAACGCTCGTTCCTCGAGACCACGAACGCGGCTGTCCACCGCGGCGCGCACACGCTCGCCGCGCTCGCGACGGAGGCCTACGAGCAGGCTCGCGAGACCGTGGCGAGATTTGTCGGGGCTTCCTCGGCCGACGAGATCGTCTGGACCTCGAACGCCACCGACGCCCTGAACCTCGTTGCCTATTCGATCGGCAACGCGAGCATCGGCCGCGGCGGCGCCGAGGCCCGGCGGTTCGCCCTCGAGCCCGGTGACGAGATCGTCGTCACCGAGGCCGAACACCACGCCAACCTGATCCCATGGCAAGAGCTGGCGGCGCGCACCGGGGCCGTCTTCCGCTACGTGCCCGTCCGCGACGACGGAACCTGGACCGTCGACGACGCGGCTGCCGTGATCTCCGACCGCACCAGGATCCTGGCGTTCGCTCACGTCTCGAACGTCACCGGCTACATCGCACCGGTCGAAGACCTCGTCGACCTCGCTCACTCCGTGGGCGCTCTCGTCGTGCTTGACGCGTGCCAATCGGCGCCGCACCGCCCGCTCGACCTCGCGGCTCTCGGCGTCGACTTCGCCGCCTTCTCCGCGCACAAGATGCTCGGTCCCACGGGCCTCGGTGTGCTCTGGGGGCGTTCAGAACTCCTGAACGCGCTGCCCCCGTTCCGCACCGGTGGCTCCATGATCACGACGGTCACGATGGAGAAGGCCGAGTTCCTCCCCGCACCGCAGCGATTCGAGGCCGGCACACAGCCGGTGTCGCAGGCCGTCGCACTGGCCGAGGCCATCCGCTACCTCGACTCGGTCGGGATGCCCTGGGTGCGCGACCATGAGGAGCGTCTCGCCGAGCGTCTCGTCACCGAACTCGCGGCGATTCCTGGGATCCGGGTCACCGGGCCCGCGGCGGGAATCGCTCGGTCGGGTCTGGCGAGCTTCGACGTCGCCGGGGTCCATGCCCACGACGTCGGGCAGTTCCTCGACGCGCAAGGGATCGCCGTTCGAGTCGGTCACCACTGCGCGCAGCCGCTGCACCGGCGGCTCGGGCTCACGGCCACGACCCGAGCGTCGACCTATCTGTATACGAACGATGACGAGATCGACCGATTGGTGGCCGGAGTCTCCGAGGTTCGCGGCTACTTCGGAGAGCACTGATGGCCGATGCTCTCGCCGGTCTCTACCAGCAGGTGATCCTGGACCACGCGCGTGCCCGAACCGGCGACGGCGAGCTTCCCGGCGCCGACGCGCAGCACTACGAGCGCAACCCCACCTGCGGCGATGAGATCACGGTGCGGGTCGCTCTTGAGCCCGGCACAGACCGCATCGCGGCGCTGGCCTGGCAGGGCGATGGCTGCAGTATCTCGATGGCGTCGGCCTCGGTTCTGGCCGAGCTGGCCCCGGGGCTCACTCTCGCCGAGCTCGCCGAGCGTACCGACGCTTTCCGAGCCATGATGCGGTCGCGCGGAGCCGACGAGCCCGACGAAGACCTCCTCGGTGACGCCATCGTCTTCCAGGGTGTCTCGAAGTTCGTCATGCGTGTTAAGTGCGCCATGCTCTCCTGGGTCGCTGCCGAGGCGTGTTCTAAGCAGCTCATGGCTCGGTCATAGACAATCCGAAGACAACGCGACTACTTTCCTGAGGGATTACCCGAACGAGAGAGGCAGCGCCGATGCAGAATTCGCAGACGTCAGTGATCGTGGTCGGGGGTGGCGCCAGCGCCGTCTTCGTGACGGCAGCCCTGCGTGAGCGTGCCGTGACGGTCGGATCCATACCGCCTCGAGTGACGGTGATCGGTCACGAGGCCGACGTGGGTCGCGGTCTCGCCTACGGTCGGGCCGACGCGCACCACCGACTCAACAGCCCGGCGGGCAAGATGAGTCTCTCCCTGATCGACGAGAGCGATTTTCTGCGCTGGCTCGACGAGACCGGGTGGCGCGACGTCGATGGCGCCCCGGCCGATGGGTGGACCTTCGTTCCCCGCCGGGTCTTCGGTGACTACGTTGCTGCCTTCTTCGAGGCGCTTCTGGCCGATCCCGAATCGGGAGTGTCGTTCCGGCAGGGTGACGTCGTCGACGCCACGACCACCGCAGCCGGCGCGACCGTCGTGCTGGCGACGGGGGAGCGGTTGAGAGCAGACCAGGTCGTCCTGGCGCTGGGCAATCCGGCCCCCGGCGACGTTCCCAGCGCAGCTGCGCGCGTGGTGGCTGACCCCTGGGCTCCCGGTGCCCTCGACGCCATCGACGCGTCCGATCGCGTCCTCCTTATCGGCACGGGCCTCACGATGGTCGACGTCGCCACGTCGCTCGCCCGAAAGAAGCCGACGATTCAACTCACCGCCACGAGTCGGCACCTCCTCCTTCCCGAGGTCCACCTCGCCGGTCCTGTGCCCGCGGGCACGGGCATCGACGGTGACCTGACCACGCTGCGCGAGATGATCCAGGCGTTCCGCACCGCGCTCAGAACGGCCGAGACCACAGGATCCCCGTGGCAGGCCGTTCTCGACGGCGTCAGACCGCAGACCCAGGCTCTCTGGCAGACACTCTCCGTCGCCGATCGTCGCCGTTTCCTTTCGCACGTCGCTCGTCGCTGGGATGTGTCACGACACCGCATGGCCAGGGTGGTCGCGGCCGAGCTGACCGGGCTCCTCGACGTCCACACTCTCACTCTCGAGGTCGACGTCGATCACTCCCGGTTCGACGTGGCTGTCAACTGCACGGGTCCGCGCTCGGTCTCCCGTCGTGGGTGGAACCCGCTGGTCGACGCGCTCCTCGACGCCGGCGACGCGACGGCGGATCCAACGGGCCTCGGGTTCGACGCTGACGCCTCCGGAGCGCTTCGCGACGCGACCGGTGCGGTTTCCGACCGTCTCTTCACCATCGGCGCCTCGCTGAAGGGCGCTCTCTGGGAGATCGTGGCGATCGGGGAAATCCGTCAGTTGGCCTATCGGATGGCCGACCGGATCCTGGAGTCCGCGCCCGTCAACGCGTGAGCGCCCGGCCTCCTAGACCGCGGGGGCGGAAGCCAGCGACGGAACGAGCGGGAACACGTCGCGGGCGATGCGCTCGAGCTCCTCGTGGAGGGGGCTCGACTGAATCAACAGAAGTGTCAGCCCGGCGTCCTGGTACTCGCGGATCCGCTCAGCCACCTGCTCTGGCGTGCCGACGAGGTTGGGTCGGAGACCGCGCGTGCCGACGGAGTACTCCCGTTTCGACACTTCGACGTTGAGATTCGAGTGCGCCAGGAACTCCTCGAACGAGGCATACCCGGGTGAGGCCGGATCGACATTCGTGATGCGGTCGAGCTCCTTCTTCGCCTCCTGCTCGGTATCGCGCACGATCACGTAGGCGGCCATTCCGAACTCGCGGAAGCGCTCGCCGTGAAGGCGCAGGCGACGCTCGTCGAGGTCGGAGACCTTTTCCTGGACCTCCTCGACGGTGCCGCCGTGCAAGACGTAGGAGTCGGCGAAGCCGGCGATGGCCTCCCGTCCGGCCTCGCTCTCGCCACCCGCGAAGATCGGGACGCGCGAGGTCGGCTTCGGCGACAGGATCGCTCCCTCGGCCTGATAGTACTTTCCGGCGTAATCGAAGCGGTCCGCGGTCCACATCCCCTGGAGGACCTCGACGAACTCCCGCGCCTGCACGTAGCGGTCGTCATGCGAGGCGAAGTTGCCGCCGTACTGTTTGGCCTCCTCGGCCCACCACGCCGCGACGACGTTCAGCGCGAAGCGGTCGGGCCCGGCAATGTCGGAGATCGTCGCCGACGCCTTGGCGATGACGCTCGGCAGGTGGAAGCCGGCCCGCACGGCGGTCATCACGCGAAGACGCTCGGTGACGGCAAGGATCCCTGTGGAGAGTGACCAGGCCTCGAGCGACGGCGCCTCGATGCCCTTGCGATCGTTGAGGTAGAGCTCAGGCACCAGGGTGGTGTGGTAGCCGAGCGCGTCGGCCTGCTGCGAGATGCGCTTGATGTAGCTCCAGAGGGCGGGCATGCCCTCGTCGCCCACGTTGCGGAGGAAGCCCCCGTAGACAGGTGTCCAGTAGCCGAAGTCCATGATCAGTCCTTTCCAGTGGCGGCTGCGATGCCGCCGATGAGGGAGTCGACAGGCACGACCGCGTCGAGCACCCGCCCGAGATCCGCGATGAGGTCGTTCACGTTTTCGAGGCCGATCGAGAGTCGGATGGTCGCCCGAGAGAATCCGGCCTCGTCGAGCTGATCGGGAGTCAGGTGGCTGTGCGTCGTCCTTGCGGGCTGGATCACGAGACTCCGGACGTCGCCGATGTTGGCGACCAGCGAGAAGAGGTCCAGCGAGTCGATCACCTCGGCGACCGCGTCTTCGCCAGCGGCGAGGTCGAACGAGAAGACGGCGCCGGCGCCCTGTGGCAGGTAGCGTGCCGCCAGCTCCCGGTAGGGGCTCGAGGCCAGATCCGGGTGATTCACTTTCGACACGGCCGAATGCCCCTCGAGGAACTCGGCGATCGCCAGGGCGGAGGCCGTCTGCCTCGTCACGCGGAGATCGAGCGTCTCGATTCCCTGGAGGATCTGGAAGCTGTTGAACGGCGACAGTGACGGTCCGAGGTCGTGGACCCACTTCGTCTTGGCATAGACGAGGAAGGCGCTGCCATCGCGGCCGAAGGCGTCCCAGAGAACGATCCCGCCGACGCGTTTGTAGGGTTCGGTGAACTGCGGCCATTTCGCCGGCTCGGCGCCGAAGTCGAACGTGCCGAGGTCGACGATCACCCCGGCGATCGATGAGCCGTGACCGCCCAAGAACTTGGTCGCCGAATGAACCACGAAGTCGGCGCCGAAGTCTTTGGGGCGCTGGAGGACGGGTGTCGCCAGCGTGCTGTCGATGACGAGAGGCACTCCGGCGTCGTGCGCGATCGCAGCGACCTCCGCCATCGGAAGGACCGTCGCCGTCGGGTTGCCGATGCCCTCGGCGAAGAAGACGCGGGTGTTCGGCCTCACGGCCGCTCGCCAGGCGTCGAGGTCGTCCTGGTCGACCAGTGTGACCTCGATGCCGAAATCGGCGAAGGAGTCGGTCAAGAGGTCGATCGTGCCGCCGTAGAGCTGGGCGGGAGCCACGACGTGCTGCCCGGTCTTGACCAGAGAGAGGAGCGTCACCGCGACTGCGGCCTGACCCGAGCCGGTGGCGAGAGCTGCCACGCCACCCTCGAGGTCGGCCATCCGCCGCTCGAACACGCTCTGGGTGGGATTGCCGCTGCGACTGTAAAGGTTGCCCGGTCGTTCG
>JAODMX010000435.1 GCA_025464735.1 Frondihabitans sp.
GCGGTGGTCCTAGGACCACCGCGACAGCCGACGGCGAGGGTTTAGCGGAGCAGCGGCGCGGTTAGAGCGCGGCCAGGGCGTCGTTCAGCGTGGCACTCGGGCGCATCACGGCCGTGGCCTTGGCGTCGTCGGGACGGTAGTAGCCACCGATGTCGACCGGGTGGCCCTGGACGCCGATGAGCTCCGCGTTGATCTGCTCTTCGGCGGCTGCCAACTTGCCCGCGAGCTCTGCGAAGTCGGCGGCGAGGTCGGCATCGGCCGCCTGAGCGGCGATCTCCTGGGCCCAGTAGAGCGCCAGGTAGAAGTGGCTGCCGCGGTTGTCGATCGAGCCGACCGCCCTCGATGGCGACTTGTTCTCGTCGAGGAACGTCGCCGTGGCCCGGTCGAGCGTGTCGGCAAGGATCTGCGCCCGCGCGTTCCCGGTCGACGTCGCAAGGTGCTCGAAGCTCGCCGCGAGCGCGAGGAACTCACCGAGGCTGTCCCAGCGGAGGTAGTCCTCTTTCACGAGCTGCTGAACGTGCTTCGGGGCGGACCCACCGGCGCCGGTCTCGAAGAGGCCACCGCCGAAGAGCAGCGGGACGATTGACAGCATCTTGGCCGAAGTGCCGAGCTCCATGATCGGGAAGAGGTCGGTCAGGTAGTCGCGGAGCACGTTGCCTGTGACGGAGATGGTGTCTTCGCCGCGGCGGATGCGCTCGAGCGAGAAGGACATGGCCTCGGTGGGTGACAGGATCTCGATCTGCAGACCGTCGGTGTCCAGGTCGCCGAGATACGTCTGGACGAGGCCGGAGAGCGCGACGTCGTGGGCACGCGTCGGGTCGAGCCAGAAGACGGCCGGAGCGCCGCTGGCGCGAGCGCGCGTGACCGCGAGGCCGACCCAGTCACGAATGGCCTCGTCTTTGGTCTGGCACATGCGCCAGATGTCGCCCTTCTCGACCTCGTGCTCGAGGAGGGTCTCACCGGAAGACGCGAGAACGCGGATCGTTCCGTCGCCGGGAGACTCGAAGGTCTTGTCGTGCGAGCCGTACTCTTCGGCAGCCATCGCCATGAGGCCGACGTTCGGCACCGAGCCGAGCGTCGTCGGGTCGAAGGCGCCGTTGGCGCGGCAGTCGTCGAGCACCGTCTGGTAGATGCCGGCGTAGCTCGAGTCGGGGATGACGGCGAGCGTGTCGTGCTCGGCGCCGTCTTTGCCCCACATGTGACCGGACGAACGGATCATCGCCGGCATCGAGGCGTCGACGATGACGTCGCTCGGCACGTGCAGGTTGGTGATGCCGCGGTCGGAGTCGACCATTGCGATCTCCGGGCCGTTCGCGAGGCGATCCTCGAAGGCCGCCTTGATCGCGGGGCCGTTGGAGACGCCGTCGAGCCCGGCGAGCAGCGCGCCCAGGCCGTCGTTGGGGTTGAGCCCCGCCGCGACGAGGTCGGCGCCGTACTGCTCGAAGACGTCAGCGAAGTAGGCGCGGATGGCGTGGCCGAAGATGATCGGGTCGGAGACCTTCATCATGGTGGCCTTGAGGTGGACGGAGAAGAGGATGCCTTCGTCGTCGGCGCGCTGGATCTGCGCCACGAAGAAGTCGCGCAGCGGCTTCACGTGCAGCACGGTGGCGTCGATGACCTCACCCGCGCGAACAGCAACCGCGTCGCGCAGCACGGTCGTGGAGCCGTCGGCACCGCTGAACTGAATCGACACGGCGCCCGCGGCGGGAACAATGGCCGTCTTCTCGCTGGAGCGGAAGTCGTCGACCCCCATGGTCGCGACATTCGTCTTGGAGTCGGCTGTCCAGGCACCCATGCGGTGCGGGTGGTTGCGCACGTACTGCTTGACCGACGCGGGGGCACGACGGTCGGAGTTGCCCTGCCGGAGTACCGGGTTGACGGCGGAACCCTTGGTCTTGTCGTATCGGGCGCGGACGTCCTTCTCCTCGTCGGTCGACGGCTCGTCAGGGTAGTCGGGAAGATCGAAGCCCTGCGAGCGAAGCTCGACGATGGCCGCCTTCAGCTGGGGGACGGAGGCCGAGATGTTCGGCAGCTTGATGATGTTGGCCTCGGGAGTGTCGGCGAGTTCGCCGAGCTCGGCAAGCGAGTCTGGCTCGAACTGTTCCGCGGTGAGCCGATCGGGGAACTGCGAAAGGATCCGGGCGGCAAGCGAGATGTCACGGGTCTCGACATCGACACCCGCCTTCGCTGCGTAGGCCTCGACGACCGGGAGGAACGAGTAGGTCGCCAACCTGGGCGCTTCATCGGTCAGGGTGTAGATGATCTTGCTCATTCGCGTGACGACTCCTTAGATCTTCGGACACACACATGTCTTGATATCAAGATACCTTGCTCGGGCGTGAATGAGCTGCGTCGGCCGAGAATCGGCCGCGCCGGTGTCCCGCGACAAGGCTAGTGCGCATGCCCCGCGAAGCGTCAGCCGAGAGGCACCGGAGCCGACGCCACCGCACGACCGGAGAGGCGGAGGGCCACCGCATCGCCGAAGAGGAACTGCTGCTCGACGCCGTGCTGCACGGCGACGATCGTGTCGTCGTCGAGCCGCACGCTGGTCCGGCGGAGCGACCCGAGGAAGCTCGTCGAGGCGACCGTGCCCTGGATATCGGTCGGCCCGGCGTCCGCCACCGCCACGAACGCGATGTCCTCAGGGCGCACGTACGCGAGGACGTCGCCGTCGGGAAGAGTCGGGTCGATCGACGGCAGCGTGGCACCGCGCACGTCGATGGTCCCCGCGCGCAACGAGCCGCGCATCCTGTTGCTCACACCGACGAAGTCGGCAACGAACGAGGTCGCCGGGGTCAGGTAGAGCTGCTCGGGCGTGCCGATCTGCTCAATCTCGCCCGCGCGCATCACCGCCACGCGGTCGGCGACAGCGAGCGCCTCCTCCTGGTCGTGCGTAACGAAGAGCGTGGTGATGCCGAGCTCGGTCTGGATCCGACGAATCTCCTCGCGCAGACTCACTCTGACCTTCGCGTCGAGTGCCGACAGCGGCTCGTCGAGCAGCAGCACGCGCGGTCGCGTCACGAGGGCGCGGGCCAGGGCGACGCGCTGCTGCTGGCCGCCGGAGAGCTGATGGGCGTAGCGGTCTGCGAGATGGTCGAGGCTGACCATCTCGAGCGCTTCGACGGCGCGCATCTTCCGGTCGGCGGCGGCCACCCGGCGCATCTCAAGCCCGAACTCGACGTTCTGCCGCACCGTCATGTGCGGGAAGAGGGAGTACTGCTGGAACACCATGCCAATGTCGCGTTTGTTCACCGGAGTCGCAGCCACGTTGACACCGTCGATCGT
The DNA here is from genome assembly GCA_025464735.1 of Frondihabitans sp. Next base: position 3,286 of record JAODMX010000435.1, read on the forward strand.
GATCGCGCCATCGTCGATCTGCTCGAGACCGGCCAGTGAACGCAACGCCGTCGTCTTGCCGCAGCCGGAGGGCCCGAGCAGCGCGACGAACTCGCCGGGCTCGATGCGGAGGCTGAGCTCGTTGAGGGCACTGGATCCTGAATATTCCTTGACGACGCCGCGGAGCTCGACAACGGCTCCCTCGCCGAGGCGCTCGAGGGTGGGGGCGGGGCTGGTCGAGGTCATGAGGCTCTCCGGGAGACGGGGGGAACGGATGAGGTGGCGCGAGCGGCGCGTTCAGCAGCTCGGCGCGCAGCGCGAGCGGAGACGGGGCGACCGCCGGGGCGGATGGCCCCGAACCGCCCGATGATGAGAAGCAGCACGAATGCGAAGACCAGGGCGACGAGCGCGAAGATCGTGGCGACGTAGGGGTCCGTCTGGCTGATCAGGAGCAGTGCGGTCTGGAAGGTGTTCTGGCTCAGGAACGACGCGATCGTGTACTCGCCGAGCACCACCGCGATCGTCAGGAAGACCGCCGAGACGATCCCGCGCCGCATGTTCGGCAGGATGATCCGCAGGATCACGGTGAACCAGTTCCCGCCCAGCGACCGGGCCGCCTCGCTCAGTGTGACCAGGTCGAACGCGCTGATGTTCGCCGCGATCGGACGGTACGCGTACGGCAGCACGATGATGCCGATCGCGAAGGCGAGGGTCCACGGGGCCGGCCCGAAGATGGCCGCAACCGTCTGGTAGACGGGCACGAAGCCGACGACCAGCACGATCGAGGGGATCGTGATCGGCAGGATGCAGACGAACTCCAGGATCCGGCGCGCTTTCGGATACCGCAGCTCCACCAGCAGCATGGTCGGCAACAGGATCAGCATCATCAGCGCGACCGTGATGAGGCAGATCACCAGCGAGTTGACGATGCCCTGGAACAGGGGCGAATAGTCGATGCCGGCTGCCGGATCCGGATGGAAGATCGAGGCGTAGTGGTTGAAGTTGTAGTCGCCGTTCTTGCCCGTGACACGCAGCGTGAACTCGAACATCGCGGCCAGCGGGATGACGAAGACGACACCGACCACGATAAGGATGATGAGGCGCGCAGCCTTGCTCGGCTCCGCGCCGACTCGCGGGTGACGGCCGCGACGCGGAGCTCGAGGTGCCCGGTCGGTAGTCGGCTCGATCGCGACGGAGGTGACGGGAACGGCGCTCATCGCTGCCACCTCGCTGCCCGACGCTGCAGGAGCGAGTAGAGGAACATCACCACGACCATGATGATGAGCATCCCGAGGGCGAGGACGCCGGCCGTGTTGGCGACACCCACGACCGTCTCGCTGGTCAGTTGCTGCTTGATCGTGAGAGGAACGATGCCGCCCTGGCTGAGCAAAGCCGCCGCCGTAGCGAAGGACGAGAACGCGTTCGCGAAGAGGAGCAGCACGCTGCCCCAGAACGCCGGCGCGAGGACGGGCATCGCGATCCTGGTCCAGTAGTGGAACCGGGTGGCGCCGAGCGTGGCGGCAGCCTCTCCCCAGGTCGCCTTCAGCCCCTCCATGGCGGGCATGAACGTCAACACCATGAGCGGAACCTCGAAGTAGGTATAGGGGATGATCAGGCCGGGCACGTTGTAGAGCAGGGGCCCCGAGCCGTTGATGTCGAAGCCGAAGGTGCCCTTGAGCCAGAGCGTGATCGCGCCCTGGAAGCCGATCGTCGCGATGAACGCGAACGCCAGCATGATGCCGCCGAACTGGGCAAGGACCGACGAGGCCGAGTCGATGGCAGTCCTGAGGAACCCGTCGGGCTTCGTGCCGAGCAGAGCAAAGCAGACCAGCGCTCCGATGGCGGCGCCGATCAGCGCGCTCACCGCCGAGACGAAGAACGACCCCTCGAACGACTTCAGGATCGTGGGATCCGAGAACGCCTTGAGATTCGCGAACGTGAAGGAGCCCGCTTCGGAGAAGAACCCGCTCGCAACCGCGATGACGGCCGGAATGGCAAGGAAGATCACCACGTAGGCGGCGAACGGGGTGAAGCCGAGCCACGCGGCGCTGCGGCGCCGGGAGGAATTCCCCCCGGCACCGCGCGTCGCGGACAACGACTGAGGCGGCCCCGAAACCCGGGCGCTCGTGTCTGGAGCCGTCTGCGTCGTCATGGTGCTACTGGACCGCCTTGGCCCAGCCGGCCGTGAGGAGTGTCGCAGCCTTGGTGGCCTGGTCCTGCGTCAGCTGCACGAAGTCGGACGGCGCGGCGCCGACCGTCTTGAGCGTGGCCTGGTCGACCGTTCCACTCTTCTCCATGGCGGCGAGGGTCGCCGGGTAGGCGCCGGATGCCAGGTAGAGGTTCTGCACAGCGGGGCTGTAGATGTACTCCTCCCAGAGGCGGGCGGCAGCAGGATCCGGCGCAGTCGCGCTGATCGCCTGGTTGTAGTAGCTACCGAGGGCCTGACCGGGAAGAACGACCGTCTTCCAGTTCGGGTTGCCGGCGCTGCCGGCCGCGGGGCCCCAGGCGAGGTTGTTGTAGCTCCACTGGATGACGACGGGGGTTTCGCCCGAGTTCACCGTGGCCTGCGTGGGCAGCGTCGAGATGAAGTTGCCCTTCGACTTGAGGTCCTTGAAGAAGTCGATGCCGGGCTGGATGTTGCTCGGTGATCCACCGTTGCCCAGCGCCGCAAGATAGACCGCGCTGGCTGCCTCGTTCGCCTCGGTCGGGTCACCCTTGATGGCGACCTTGTTCTTGTAGGCGCTGCCGAGGAGATCCTTGATCGACGTCGGCGCCGTCTTGATGACACTCGAGTCGTAACCGATCGACATCAGACCGGTGTAATCGTAGTACCACTTGCCCGAAGGGTCCTTGAAGTCGGCCGGGATGTCGGCCCAGTTGGAGACCTTGTACGGTGCCACGAGGTCGAGGTTCTGGCTGAGAACGGCCGTGCCGATGTCGAAGACATCGGGGGCGGTCGACTGACCCTTGAGCGACTTGGCGGCGGCAACCTCATCGGCGCTGGAACCGTTGGGGTTGGCCGAAGTGATCTTGATCTTCGGGTACTTCTTCTCGAAGCCCGCGATGATCTTGCCGTAGTTGGCCCACGACGGCGGCAGCGTGATGACGTTGAGCTTGCCTTCGGCGTTGGCGGCCGTGACGAGACCCGACAATCCGCCGAAAGCTGCCGCGCTGGTGGCCGTGGCGGCGTCGGTCTTGCTTGTCGAGCTGGAACCCGGGTTCGAGCTCGTCGAGCATCCGGCCAGCACGGCGACGACGGCAGCGCTGAAAGCGAGACCGGCAACGATGCGTGAGCGTTTCACGTATTCCTCCATGAGCGGTCTGGCGGAAGTCCGTGGTGCCGGACATGGGGAGCCGCGAGCCGATCGGGGCCATGGTTGTCGTCCCCCGTTACGGGGACCCGCTCGGTCGGTGAATGGTTCACCAACACTCGGCGACCAGTGGATATCCTCGCCGAACACCCGCAGGCACCCCCTCTACGCTCGAAGACATGATCGACTTGGCAGTTTTCGACATGGCAGGCACCACCATCGACGACGGCGGGACGGTGTATGCCGCCTTGCGCGGTGCCGTGACGAACGCCGGGGCGACCGTCTCGGATCCGGATCTCCAGGCCTGGATGGGCACCGACAAGGTTGCGGCGATCACCGCGCTTCTCGGGCTCGGCGGGGTGCCGGCGACCGCGGCGGCGTCGCTCGTTGAGTCGACCTTCGCTGACTTCAAGGCATTGCTCGCGTCGTCGTACACCTCGAACCCCCCAGTCGCGTTCGACGGGGTCGAGGAGGCACTCGCCACTCTCCGCGGTCGGGGCATCAAGGTCGCGCTCACGACGGGGTTCGATCG